>JBIIQD010000474.1:0-3072 GCA_044342265.1 Hydrogenophaga sp.
GTGCGCTGCTTTTTCTTCTGGCTGCCGGTGAGCCAGGCGACGCGTTTGCCCAGCGGCGCGAGCAGCGGCTCCAGCCAGCCGATGAGTTTGGCGAAGTGCTGTTCGGCGAGGATCTCGGTCGGTGCCATGAGCGCGCACTGCCAGCCGCTGTCGATGGCAATCGCCGCCGCCAGCGCGGCCACCACGGTTTTGCCCGAACCCACGTCTCCCTGCAGCAGGCGGTGCATGGGCACGTGGCGGGCCAGGTCGCGAGCGATCTCTTCGCCCACGCGGCGCTGTGCGCCGGTCAGTGAAAAGGGCAGCACGGCGAGCAATTGCTCGTGCAGGCCGCCGGGCATGGTGTGCAGTGTTGGCGCACGCAGCGCATCGCGTTCGCGCTTGGCCGTGAGTTGCGAGAGCTGCTGCGCCAGCAGTTCCTCGGCCTTGAGGCGTTGCCAGGCGGGGTGGCTGCGGTCTTCGAGCGCTTCGAGCGACACGTCGGGCCCGGGGTGGTGCAGGTAGCGCAGCGCGTCGCGCAGGGTCCAGGTGCCGTGCACCACACGCTGCAGACCGCCCAGCAGTTCGTGCGGGATGGTTTCCGACAAGTCCGCCCGCGCCAGCCCGCTGGCCACCACCTTGCGCAGATAGGCCTGCGGCAACTGGGCGCTGGTGGGGTAGACCGGTGTGAGCGCATCGGGCAGTTCGCCGCCCGCCGCGTGAAAGGCCGGGTGCATCATGGTCTTGCCCATGAAGCCACCGCGCACTTCACCGCGCACACGCACCCGCGCGCCCACCGCCAGCGCCTTTTGGTGCGAGGGATAAAAGCTGAAGAAACGCAGGGTGCAGGTGTCCGAACCATCGTCCAGCGTCACCAGCAGTTGGCGGCGCGGGCGGTATGTGATGTCCTGCTTCGTCACCACGCCTTCGATCTGTACCAACTCGCCGTCGCGCGCCTCGCGAAGCGTGCCGATGCGGGTTTCGTCCTCATAGCGCAGCGGCAGGTGCAGCGCGAGGTCGATATCGCGCACCAGGCCGAGCTTTCGCAATGCTTTCTGTGGGGCAGAGAGTTCCTTGCGGGGAGCGGCGGACGTCGCGTCGGGCATGGGACAATTCTGCCTGTATTTCTATTCACACCCCACTTGGAACGGGCCTTGTCCGGCCCTCAAGCAACATGACCTCCACCTCTGCTGGTGCGTCGCGCGAATTCACCGTCGCCGACTTTGATTTCTCTCTCCCAGAATCCCTGATCGCGCAGCTCCCGGCCGCCGAACGCAGCGCATCACGCCTGCTCGATGGCACCGGCCCGCAACCGGCGGACCGCATCTTCCGCGAGCTGCCCGGCCTGCTCAAGCGCGGCGACCTGCTGGTGTTCAACGACACGCAGGTCGTGAAGGCCCGGCTGTTTGGGGAGAAAGCTTCGGGGGGCAAGTTCGAAGTCCTGATCGAGCGCGTGCTGCTGCCCCACGAAGCGCTAGACCGGTCCGGCCAGGAGGTGGTGGCGCACATCCGCGTGAGCAAGAAGCCGCAACCCGGCGGCCTGCTGCACCTGGCCGGTGGACTGCAAGGCGGCGGATTCGATGCGGTGTTTCTCGGCCGCTGGCCCGACGAACAGGGCCAACTCTTCCGTCTGCGCCTGACCGGGCCAGCCGGCGAAACGCCCTACGAGCTGATGGCGCGCCACGGCCATGTGCCGCTGCCGCCCTACATCACCCACGCCGACGACGCCGACGACGAGCGCCGCTACCAGACGGTGTTTGCGCGCGTGCCCGGGGCGGTGGCCGCGCCCACCGCCGCGCTGCATTTTGACGAAGGCGTGCTGGCCGCGCTGGAAGCGCAGGGCGTGCAACGCGCGAGCGTGACGCTGCACGTGGGCGCTGGCACCTTCGCGCCGATGAAGACCGAGCGCATCGAAGAACACGTGATGCACCACGAGCGCTACGCGATCCCGCCAGAGACCATTCAGTCCATCGCCGACTGCCGCGCCCGCGGTGGCCGCGTGGTGGCGGTGGGCACGACCACGGTGCGCACGCTGGAGAGCTGGGCCAAGACGGGCGACGTGCAGGGCGACACCAACATCTTCATCACGCCGGGTTTCGACTTCCGCGTGGTGGATCTGCTGATCACCAACTTCCACCTGCCCAAGAGCACGCTGATGATGCTGGTGAGCGCCTTCGCCGGGTACGAACCCATCATGGCCCTGTACCGCCATGCGGTGGCGCAGCGGTACCGGTTCTTCAGCTACGGCGACTCGATGCTGTTGGAGCGCCGCGTGGACTGATGCTCAGGCGCCGAGATCCAGCCAAACGCGCCCACCCTCCAACTTCACCGGCCACACCTTGATCGGCTGCGTGCAGGGCGCCAGCGTCGCATCGCCGGTGCGCAGGTCGAAACGGCCCTGGTGGAAAGGGCATTCGATCTCGTGGCCTTCCACGAAACCGTCGCACAGCTTGGCGTTGCCGTGGGTGCAGAGGTTGTCGGTGGCGAACACCTCGCCCTCCACCGCAAACAGCGCAATGTCGCGCCCACCCGGCGCCACCGGAATGCCTACGCCCTCAAACAGATCGGCCTCGGCGGCCACGTCGGTCCAGTTGCTCATGATCAGATGGGGTAGATGATGGAGTTGGGGATCATTTCACTGTCGTAAACACACAGACGCTGCGCGAACTTGAACCCGTCGGGCGTGTTCACCACGATGTCGATGTAGCGCCCGACGTTGAACACCGTGCTGGCACCGTCGAGCTTGGTGCGGAACACCGCGTAGTTGGCTTCGCAGTGCCAGCGGCCTTGCACATCGATCTGCCGAACAACGGGGGCGCCCACCACATGGCGCTGGTAGTACGGGTCGTGAAACAGCGTCTCTTGGATGCCGTAGACCCGGTCGCGCAGCATGGCCTGGCTGTCGAAGGCCAGCGTGGAGAGCGGGAAGCCTCGCTCGTGGTTTTCGCGCGGTTGCAGCTTGTAGATGCCGTCGGTGGTGAAGAACTCGGGCCACAGCGCCCACTGCCCGCTGTCCACGGCCGAAGCGTAGTCGCTGTAGAGCTGCTGCAGCGCCTGCCAGGTGTCGAAGTCGACCTTGACGAGTGCGCTCATGCC
>JBIIQD010000531.1:0-2778 GCA_044342265.1 Hydrogenophaga sp.
CTTCCATGACTTTCCGCCAGTATTCGTACATGCCGCGGATCAGCGTCTCGGTCACCATGTGATCGGTCTCGCCCACTTCGCGCCCGCCCAGCTCGGCCAGCGCGCGGTGCTGTGGTTTGCTGTCAAAAGCCTGCTGCGAGAACTCGATCACCTCGCCGTCGTCGGCGCTCACGAAGCCGGCCGGGCCGAACAGGTTGGCCTGGCGCAGGCGGCGCTCGGTCATCTCGGGCGTGTCGTCCGCAAAACCGAAGTGGGTCCACACAAAGTCGAAGGCACCGTGGCCGTCGGGCTGGATGTGGCGCGTGCTCACGCTGTTGACCTGCTGCTGAAAGATGACGCTGGGGAACAGGGTCGTCATGACAGCGGTGGGCATCTTGTCTTCCAGCGCCCACCATGCCTCGGGCACGATGTCCAGAAAACGCGGGTCTTCCAGCTGCATGCTTTCCTTGAAGCTCGACACCTGCGTCACCTGCGCGGACTGGGCGCTGGCCTGCCCAGCGGTGCCGCGTGTGGACACCATGGCCGCGTGGCGGTGGTGCGCGTCCATGCGCAGCTCGCTCTTGTTGTCGGCGCGCCAGAGCCCGAAGGTGACAAACCAGGTGTGCAGCAGGCCGGGGTGGTACGGGTCCTTGATGTTCTCCTGCATCAGCTTCCAGTTGCCCGGGATGCGCTGGCGGTTGTAGCCCAGGATGGTGAGCTGTCGGCCGTTGAACAGGCGGTCGAAGTAGCGCAGGATGGTCGGCCCCATGTAGTCTTCGAGCGACTCGACCTCGTGGTCAAACGAAGCGAAGACCACACCGCCGCGCACCGCCACCTTGAGCTTGGTGAGCGCGTGGTCCTTGGGGTTGAAGTCGGCCGGCATGCCGCCGTTGACCTTGCCGTCCTGCCGCACGCCGCGCCGGAACGGCACGCCCTGCAGGTCGCCGTTGGAGGCGTAGCTCCACTGGTGGTAGGGGCAGACAAACTCGGTCTGGTTGCCGTGGCGCTTGCGGCAGAAGCGCATGCCGCGGTGCGCGCACACGTTTTCCACCACATGCACGGCGCCGTCAGCCGCGCGGGTCATGATGACCGAGCGCTCGCCAACCACGGTGCGTTTGAAGTCGCCCACGTTCGGGATCTCGGCCTCCAGACCCACATAGCACCAGTGGCCTTTGTAGAAGAGGCGGTCCAGCTCGCGCTGGTGGCGTTGCTCGTCGGTGTAGACGGCAAAAGGAATGCGGCTGGTGCCGCCGGCTTCCCAGTGCAGGGCGTCGGGGGATGCGGACATGACGGGTCTCCGTGGGTGTTCTTGTGGACCGCATGATCGCGGCCGTTGCGTCATCCTGCAAGAGAATATCCGTGATACGCTGTATTCACATCCTGAATAAAGAAGCCCATGAAACTCACCGACATCGACCTCAACCTGCTGGTGGTGTTCGACCGCCTGGTGCAGGACGGCCGGGTCTCGCGCGTGGCCGACTCGCTGGGCATGAGCCAGCCGGCGGTGAGCAACGCACTGCGGCGGCTGCGCGACCTGCTGGACGACGAGCTGTTCCTGCGCACGCCTTCTGGCATGGCGCCCACGCCCTACGCACTGCAGCTGGCCGAGCCGGTGGCGCAGGCGCTGCGGGGACTGCAGGGCGCGCTGAACGTGCGCGCCAGCTTCGACCCGGCGCGCAGCGAACGCTGCTTCACGCTGGCCATGACCGACGTCGGCGAGATCTACTTCCTGCCGGTGCTGATGGACGCGCTGGCCCGCGAAGCGCCAGGCGTCACGCTGTGCTGCGTGCCTGTGGCGGATGCGTCGCTGCAGGGCGACATGGCGTCTGGCAAGGTCGATCTGGCCCTGGGTTCGTTGCCGCATCTCAAGGCCGGCTTCTTCCAGCAGGCGCTGTTTCGTCAACGGTATGTCGCCCTGATGCGCCAAGGCCACCCCTTGGCTTCCAGGACAACGTTGAACACGACTGCCTTTCGACAGGGGGCACATGTTCGCGTGATCGCTGCGGGCACGAGCCACAGCCAGGTGGAATACGCATTGCAGCGGCTCGGGCTGGCGCGCAGCGTTCAATTGACAGTGCCTCACTACGTCGCCCTGGGACAGGTGCTGGGCAGCACCGACTTGCTGGCGACCGTACCCGAGCGCCTGGCGCAAAGGCTGAGCGGTCCTCACGCCCTGGTCTATCGACCTCTGACGATGCGCCTCCCGATCAGCACCATAGCCCAGCTCTGGCATGCCCATTTGCACCGCGATCCGGGGCACCAGTGGCTGCGCGCACTGGTGGCACGGCAATTTGGCGCCAAGGGGGCGGATCCTTCGATCCGGTGAGCCGCCGCAACGGTTTCTTTCGGTCGCAGAAACGCGACAAAAGCGCTACACATAGACAGCGGCTCATGAATTTTGAACACCTTCGGACTCAGTCGCCCTGTTTTTCAGGATGACTGAAGGCACAATCCCTAAAAGTTCTCTGCCATCGAAGGTGTCTTGTGCTTGAAATGCTGTTCCGTCTGAGTGTTGCCCTGCTGCTGTCTTTGGGTCTGGCGCTGTTGCTGGCCTGGGGTTGGTCCAGTTCGGACGATCGGGTGGCCAATGGCCAACTTGACACCCAGCCTCAAGTCGGTTCGGCGGTGGCACAGCGCTGAACCTTCAGCGGCGATCCAAGGCAGGTCTGGCCCGACATCGCACAAGGGCCACAATGGTGGCATGCGCATGCCTGTCACCTCTGGTCGACACAGCCCCCATTCAGGGCTGATCGCGTGGTCGCTGGCGACTGCACTGATCCCGGCCCTCAGCGCCGCCGC
>JBIIQD010000004.1:0-20414 GCA_044342265.1 Hydrogenophaga sp.
TACTTTCACGGCAAGTACGGCAGCGACGCGCCGACGCCGCCCAAGCGCGGGCTCGATTCGGTCACCGTACCGGGCGCCGTGGCCGGCTGGATGGCGCTGAGCCAGCGGTTTGGCAAGCTGCCGTTTGCCGACCTGATGCAGCCCGCCATCGAGCTGGCCGAGCGCGGTTATGCGGTGCCGGTGGTGGTGCAGCAGAAATGGGCGGCGGGTGCACCGGAACTGCAGTCGCTGCCTGGATTTTCCCAGGCCTTCCTGCCCCGTGGCCGCGCCCCGCAGGTGGGCGAGCTGTTTCGTTTTCCATCCGCCGCCAAGGGCTTGCGCGCCATCGCCGAGAGCAAGGGCGAAGCCTTTTACCGTGGCCCCATCGCGCAGGCGCTCGCCCGCTTCGCGGCGCGGCACGGCGGCGCACTGACCGAGGCGGACCTGGCGGCCTACCGGCCCGAATGGGTGACGCCCATCGGGCAGGACTACCGGGGCCACACCCTGCACGAGATTCCGCCCAACGGCCAGGGCATCGCGGCGCTGATCGCGCTGGGCCTGCTCGGCCACTTTGACATTGCTTCGATGAAGGTCGACAGCGTGGCCGCGCAGCACCTGCAGATCGAAGCCATGAAACTCGCTTTTGCCGACGTGTACCGCTTTGTCGCCGAGCCCGGCGCGATGGAGGTGACCACCGAGCAGTTGCTCGACCCGGCGTACTTGAAGCAGCGCGCAGCGCTCATTGACCCTCGCAAAGCGCAAGACTTTGGCGCTGGCAACCCGGTCAAGGGCGGCACCGTGTACCTCACGGCGGCGGACGAAAGCGGCATGATGGTGAGCTTCATCCAGAGCAACTACATGGGCTTTGGCTCGGGCGCGGTGGAGCCGCAGTTTGGCGTGAGCCTGCAGAACCGGGGCCATGCCTTCAACCTCGGCACCGGCCCCGGCATCAACACCGCCAATCGGGTGGCGCCGGGCAAGCGGCCGTTCCACACCATCATCCCGGCCTTCCTCACCAAAGACGGGCAACCGGTGATGAGCTTCGGCGTGATGGGCGCCAACATGCAGCCGCAGGGTCACGTGCAGACGCTGGTGCGCATGCTCGACCACGGCCAGAACCCGCAGGCCGCCTGCGACGCACCACGGTGGCGCTTTGAGGAGGGGCTGCACATCAATGTGGAATCCGCGATGGACCCCGCTGTGGTGCAGGGCCTCAAAGACCTCGGGCACCAGACCCGCAGCATCGACGACCCTTACCAGGACTTCGGCGCGGGCCAGTTCATCTGGCGCCTTGGCGACTCGGGTGTCGAGGGCTATGTGGCGGCGAGCGACCCGCGGCGCGACGGGGCTGCCGTCGGCTACTGACCCACCAGCTCGGCAAAGGTGTCACCTCAAGGATTAGGGGCTCACAGGTAGAGGTGCACTAAGTATTTCTGCTAATCTTGCAGGCGTGTGTCGCACTTGGCTTCGAGAGCGAGCGCAATGCCGATGTAGGTCTTGCGAAGTACAGACTTGTGGCCGGAGATGTCGCTAGGGAGGGTTCGTGCCGACACCACGCCAGGTTGCGGTCGGTAGCGTATGTCGCAATTTTGAGAACTCCTCACGACAGCATGAGCACCCCCGAGCCTTCGCTCCCACAAGACGGTCAGTTGACGACTCGGCCAGGTTGGTTGCTGTTGCTGCTTGCGCAGGCCAACGGCACATGCTGCGCCTTGCTCAGCGATCAGGCGGGTGTTGCTCTTTTCGCCACGCTCAGCGCCCAAAGCAAGCAACTGCCCGATGAGTTCCTGGCAGCATTGCGTCGCGGCTCGCCCAAGCTGCTCCGCCTTCAGATGAGCGCATCGCTCGACGGTTTGCAGAGCCCAGAGTGGGAGGCCAGCATTGCGATGTGTTGCCCAGACTGCGCCTGCTCGCGCAGCTTGGTGTTCGGACAGGTTCACGTTGGTGAGGTCCAACTGCCGGACCTCCTGTCACCGGGCTTGCGTTGGGCCAGGCAGCGTCCAACGGATGCCACCCTGTATGCGATGCAGGAACAAGGCGAAGCTCTTCTGCTGTGGCCAAAGGAGTCTTCTGCGATAGATCAATCGCAAGGCCTGAACTGGCAGGCCCTTCGCGCCACCTGGCAGACTGGTGAATGGCTCTCTCAGGCTCTGCGTCGTCTTCTGCGGCGCGAAACGTCAGCCCATTGGCCCCGACTCTATGGGGACCTGCTCGGCCATGCGGCCGGGGTTGCTGCAGCGGACCAAGGGTTGCGCTGGGTCAGCACGCTCAGCGTGGATCTCGTGGGCAGCACGCGCTTGTCGGGCAGCCTTGCAGCCGAGGACTATGCACAACTGGTGTGCCGCTATCACGAGGTCTGCCGCGCGGTAGTGACAAGTCTGGGCGGCTCCATCGATCCACCGCAGGGCGACGACGGGCTGATGTGCTATTTCGGCTTTCCGCGTGCGCTGGAAGATGCCCCGGCGCGTGCCGTGCTCGCGGCCCAGGAGCTGAGTCAGCGTCTGCTGGCGCTCGGACTTCCGGCTCGCTGTGGTGTCACCAGTGGTCGTGTCGCCGTCGCCGCCATGCAGGCCTTTGGCCTGAGCATTAACCTGGCCGCCAAGCTGCAGAAGCTGGCCCCCGTCGGCAGCGTGTTTGTTGCAGAGGTGACGGTCAACCTGCTGGGCTCCCGCATCCTGGGCGAGCGCGTGCGGCCCGATGTCAATGTAGAAGGCGTGACCGAACCCGTGGCGGTGTATCGACTGTTGCACTGCGAAGCACGAGTTTCCGCGCCTGCGAGCGTAGGGGTCATGCCCTTCGTCGGTCGTGAGGTGGCACTGGCCCGATTGCAACAGGTCTGGCGCGAGGCGGCGCAGGGCAACGTCAGAGCGGTCCTGGTGGAATCCGAAGCAGGCATGGGCAAGTCCCGGCTGCTGCGCGAGTTCCGCTGGCGCGCAGGTCTTTCAGTGCAGCGCCTGTTTCTCATCGAGGGCA
Organism: Hydrogenophaga sp.; assembly: GCA_044342265.1. Taxonomy (GTDB): domain Bacteria; phylum Pseudomonadota; class Gammaproteobacteria; order Burkholderiales; family Burkholderiaceae_C; genus Hydrogenophaga. Next base: position 2,953 of record JBIIQD010000004.1, read on the forward strand.
ACGAGCAGGCGCGCGCCAACCCGTTCAGGGTGCTCAGCGACGGGTTGCGCGTGGCCATGCGGCTGCCTGCGGGGATCAAGCCAGCACGCTTGCGTGATCGCCTGTCGCGCCGTCTGCGAGGCTGGCCCGAGGGGCATGGCGAGACGCTTGATCTGCTGACTCAGCTGTTGTCCCCCGCCGTGGAGCGCGACCAGCCACGCGATGCGTCGTGGCAGCAGCGCTGCTTGTCCAGCCTGATTTCGCTGGCCAAGCACGCCCTCGGACTTGGCCCCTGGTGCCTCCTGGTGGACGATCTCCAATGGCTGGACCCTTCCACCGTCGAGTTGCTCGACCGACTCGTCGAGTGCTCTGCTGGTTTTCCATTGCTGCTGGTGGCAGCCCAGCGCATTGAGCCCGGCATGGAAAGGCGGCTTCGGCAGTTCGAAGCCATCCACCTGGATGGGTTGATGCCTGAAGAGTCGCTGACCTTGCTGCGGGCTCTTAACGCCGCCAAACCATTGGGAGAACAACGTCTGCGGGAACTGATGGAGCAGGCTGACGGGGTGCCCCTTTATCTGGAAGAGGGCTTGGCACACGCGCAACACAACGCGGCCGCTGCGCCTTCGCCTGTGCCCCAGCGCCTGGAAGACAGGCTCGCGCACCAGTTGGAGCGGCTCCAGGATGGGCGAGCCCTCGCCGAGCTGGCAGCAGTGCTGGGACGCGAATTCCCGCTCGCGCTGTGGGACCGCCTGGTGCAGCTGGAGGAACCCGACGCTCAACAGCATGCGGTCGAGCAGCTGCTCAGCAGCGGCTTGCTCGAGTGGCGGGCCGGTGACCCGCCGCGCCTGCGCTTTCGCCACGGTTTGTTGCGTGACGCGGCGTATGCGTCGCGTTGGTTGTCCGAGCGGCAGAGGCTGCATGCGCGCGTGGCCAACTTGCTGGAGGAGTCTTTCGCCGACGCTGCCTGGTTTCGCGCGGAAGACCTGGCCGAGCACTGGGCGCAAGCGGGGCAGCACGCGCAAGCGTTGCAGGTGCTGGCGCCGGTGGCGCGCAATGCTGCCGCTCGTGGTGCACACCGTGAAGCGCTGGCCCTGTGCGAGCGTGCGCTGCGCTGGATTGACGCTCTCGCCACAGGGGAAGTCAAGCGCCGCTGGATACTGAGCTGGCAACTGCAGCGTGCCTCCAACCTCATTGCACTGCACGGATACGGCGCGCCCTCGGTGGAAGCCGCCTATCTGGAAGCCGAAGAACAAGCTCCGGATGATGCTTCGACAAGAGCCCGGGTGCGTCTGGGACTGGAGGCCTGCTACGTGATGCGCGGTGACCTTGTTCGTGCCCGCCAGCTGGCGGAGCAGTTGGTGGCCGAGCAGCCCTGGAGCGGCGACCGCCTTCTGGCCTTGCAGTCTCGCTGGGCGCTCGCCAACGTTTGCGTGCACCAGGGCGATGCCGATCTGGCCATGGAGATGGCCGACGACTGCCTTTCTCACTACGAGCCTTCGCTGCACCGCCCGAGCAGCGTGCAGAACCCAGCGATCATGTGCCTGTGCTATTCGGCATGGACAGCCTTCGAACTGGGCCGCGCTGATGAAGCAATGGTGCGCCAGCGACGGCTGCTGGCGCTGGCCGAGCAGCTCCAGCACCCCTTCAGCAGTGCGGTGGCGCAGGGTTTTGCTGCGTCGGTCGAACTGTTCTGTGGCCGCTTCGAGAACGCAAGGGTGCACGCGCAATCAGCGATTGCAGGCTGCGACGAAGGAGGTTTCACCGTCTGGCGCGCTCACGCTCTGGTGATGCGGGGTCGGGCACGCTGCCGGCTCGGCGAGCCCGACGCCGGACTGGCGGACCTGCAACGCGGCCTGGACGAATGGAGCGCCAGTGGCGCCGTCGTCACCCACGCCACCTACCTGGGGTTGTTCGCACAGTCGCTGCTGGAACAAGGCCAGACTCAGGCTGCGACCGAACAGATCGACCTCGCGCTGAGCATCGCCGATCGACATGGCGAAACCTACTTTCGCGCCGAGTTGCTGCGCCTGCGTGCGCTGTGCGCCTGGCAAAGTGGCAATCTGATCGAGGCTGAAAATGGCTTGCAGCACGCCTTGCAGCAGGCCACCCAGCAGGCGCGTGGCGCCTACCAGCTGCGCGCGCGGCTGGGCTTGGCCCTACTCCATCCAGATGATGCGCGCATGACGGCTTTGCGCGCATTCTTTAAGGCATTTCCTGGGCATCAAGACACCCGCGACGCCGAACAGGCGCGTGCGGTTTTGGAGGCTTGGTCTCAGGGCGACGCGCTGACACATCGACACCACTGCCCTTGGGATTGGCCATGCAAAGAACTCGCCGAGACGCATTCGATTTCGACAGACTTGACGACAAACGCCTGAGTCCGGACCAGCGCAATCGCCTGCTGTTCGATTGGTTGTGCAACGACGCCGACCGACGTGATCTGTTAAAGCACCTGGGCTCCGCCGGCCTGGCATTCGACTCACGTGCCCCGATCGAAGACGACCCCTTTCCATCGCGGCGAGACCAGCCCAAGCAGACGCATGCCAAGGCGATGCTCGTCACTGATCCCAAGAAGATCGCTGACATCCTGGCCGACAACGCGCGATACAGCTCGATGCCCTACGCGGAAATTGGCGGTCGCAGCTTCATGCTGGCGCTCGAGGCTGGCGATCCCGAACATGCTGAGCAACGCGGTGTGGCCAAGGAGGCCTTGGCGCATTTGCCAAACGTTCAGCTTGGCAAAGCTGCCGAATGGGCGGTGCATCAGGCCGCGCTGCTGAGTCTGCGCAGCAACGCCTTTGACGTTGTCGAGTTCGCGGAGCAAGCCGCCTTGCGCTATTTCGCGCTGCTGTTCGGTTTCGCCACGCGCGACCACGCGCTGCTGGAAGCTGCCACACGCAACGGCTACCGCGCGCTGCAGTACGCGATCGTGGGCCGTCACTTTGTGTCGGAGCCAGCCCTGTTCCCGAACGCGCAAGCGGCGGCTGCGCGGCTGCAGCATCGCGCTTCGGAACTCATGGAGGACTATGACCGACTCCAGCGCGAGAAGCCAGTGCCATACGGCCCTGGCGATCTGCGCCAGGCTGGCGCACTGGACTGGCCCAATGGCGTACAGCCTCAGCAGGAGCTGGGCTTGGAGTTCGAGCCTGTGCTCAAGCGCCTGCCCAAGGTGGCGGGCGACTTGCATGGTGGCGCGTTGGCCAGCATGGTGGTCGGCCTGCTGGTCGGATCGGTGGGCAATGTGGCAAGCAGCGTGGCGCGCGTGGCGAGTCGTTGGCTCGACGACCGCGTGCAAAACGCCCGTGCCCTCGACGAGCAAGCGTGGCTGGACAAGGAGATTTCGCTCAGTCCGCCAGTGCCGATGCTGGCGCGGCGCGACGAGCAGGCGAAGGACAACGAACCTCAAGACCTGATCCTTGTGCTGGACGCGCTCGCCATGCACCCAGCCGGTTGTCCTCACGCCTGGGGCGGGGGGCATGCGGGAAAGCAAAGCCACGAATGCCTTGGTCAGGACCTGGCCCGACCCATCATCGCCGCCGTCCTTGACCACCTGTTCAAGCTGCCTGGCCTGGCGCGCCGGCTCGACCCGTTGACGGGTGAGGTGCTCCAACTGGAGCGGCTGTGGGCGATGGGTTGCACCCGGCTGCCGCTGCAATACGAGCGCAGCAAGCGGCGCATCCAGCAGCCGCTGATCGTGGCCATGCGCATCAAAGCGCCGATTGCCGAGAACGCGGCGCGCCTGCGCCAAGTCATCCGCATGGCCGCACCGAGAATTGAACATGTGCTGCAAACCAGTCGCCATGTGCACTACGCCTGGTTCGAGTTCCTTGAGCAGGACACCGTGCTCTGTCTGCACACCATCTACGACGGCGACTTTGAAGCCTACATAGAACACTTCGCACTCAAGGCTGGCGACCTGTTCGACCTGATCTTCGAAGCCATTGAAGGCGCTCCACCCCTGCCTGTGAACGAGCACCCCGGCGCATTTATCGAGACCATTCGGCGCTACAACCGCGCGCCAGCGGGTGGCTACTTCTTCAGTGCGCACCCCCTTATCCCCAGCAGCCAGATCGGGGGCAAGCGGTGAACGCCTATTCGCCTTCGGGCGCCGTGGCCGACCTGCACCAAGCGCCACACATCGTCTTGCAACCGCCGCCAGGCGACACCGTGCACCACTGGCTGATACCGCTGAACGCCGCCGACCCTGCAAATCAGCGCAATGCCCTTCGCACCCTGAAGAAAGTTCTGAGATCAGCCCTGTCTTTTGGACCCCACGAGCAACCGGCCGTGCTGGCCAGCCTGGGGCTGAGCTACGAAGGCCTGCAGGCGCTGAGATTGCCTTTGCCCATACAACAGGTCTTCCAACGCTCGGCGCCAGCTTTTGTCCAGGGCGCGGGGCTACGCTCGGCCAAGTACCTTGGCGACAGCGGGCCTTCGGCGGCTTCGCGCTGGGACACAGCGTTCAAGAAGGGGACCATGCTCGGCTGTGTGAGCCTGCATGGAGATGAGAAGAACGTACAGACGCTGAGCGACGAGCTCGCCTCAGCATTTCCTCACCTGAAGGCGCATCAACCGCTCAGAGCCTCCCATTTCCCCGGCCCGGACAAGGCTCCCGGTCACTGGGTGCACTTCGGCTACCGCGATGGCATCACCGACGTGCGCATCAAGGGAGTGAACTCGCGCAGCAGCGCCCAAGACCCGATCGATTGCGAGCCCGGCAGCCTGTTGCTTGGCCACCGCAGCGACATGGGCGACAACCCGTTTGTGCTGTCCGAGTGGCCCGAACTGGCCAGACGCTTCTTTGCCAACAGCAGCTTTGGCGTGCTGCGCAAGATTGAGCAGGGGGCCAAGGACTTCGAAGCCTTTATCGACGGCCAAGAAGACCTGCGCGCTGAGCTGTCTGGTCGCAAACCGGATGGCACCCCGCTGCGCCCTGCTTCCGGTCAATTCGCCAGCCCATGGAGCATCGACCTGGCACAGGATCCGATCGGTCAACACTGCCCCTTCGGTTCACACGTGCGGCGCATGCGCGGCGCAGGCGACGCGCACGCTCGCGAACGCCCGCTGCTGCGACGAAGCGTGCCCTATGGCCAACCGCTGTGGCAGTCCGATGCCGACCAGGAGCGCGGCCTGCTCGGCCACTTCTTCTGCAGCAATCTGGAAACACAGTTTGAGCACCTGCTGGGTCAATGGGCCGACCGCGTGCCATTGGGTTCCAGTGATCGTGGCAACGCCAAGGATCCGCTCTGCGGCAACCATGAAGCAGACAACTCCACCTGGGTCCGTGCCGGCGGCAAGGCGCTGCAGGGTCTGCGACCCTGGACCGTGACACGCGGCACGCTCTACCTGTGGTATCCCTCGCGCTTTGCGATCGATCAGCTTATCGATGATGCAGAGTTCAAAGCGATCGAGGATTGGCCGTTTGCTCCATGAGCCAAGAAGAGCAAGAACCTCACGGCGGCTACCCTGACCCGCTGGGCGCACCGCCGGCGGAGGACCGCTTCTGTGATTTGGTGCTGACCGGCGGCGTGGCCAGCGGAGTGGTCTATCCCTGGACCATCTTGGAGCTGGCGCGCGAGTACCGCTTCAAGAACCTGGGGGGCAACTCGGTCGGCGCCATGGCGGCGGCCATCGCCGCTGCGGCGGAGTACGGTCGCTGCACAGGTCACGCGACCGCCTTTGAGACTCTCCGGTTGATGCCAGAGAAGCTGGCTGAACTGGATGGGGCTGGTCGAACAAAGATGCTGCGGATGTTTCAACCGGCGCCAGGCTCGCGGCGTCTGTTTGCGATCCTTCTGGTCGCCCTCAAGGCCATGTCGCTTCTGCGGACATCGCGGGACGCTGAAGGGCTCAGGGGGAGTAGGGTCGCACGATTTTGGATCCGGCTCAAGGCGCTGTTCCGTGGCTTGGCCTGTTTGAGTCCTTGCCCCTGGCTGTGGTGGCTGATAGGAACAACAGTGGGCGTTGCGTTTCTGCGTCCCTGGCAGCTCCCACTGGATGGCATCCAAGGTGTGTTTCTGGTGGCGGCAGGAATTGTCCTGGCGGTGGTCTGGGGTCTTGTGGCCTTTGGGATCGAGCTGTACCGCGAAGTGCGTCGTGGCCTGGCCGAAAACGACTGGGGCCTGTGCCGCGGCAAGGCGGAAATGCAAGACGACGGCGCCAGCGAGCCCGCTCTCGTCGACTGGTTGCACGAGGCCATACAACGCAGCGCCGGACGCGAGCCGGGCGATCCGCCGCTGACGTTCGCCGACCTCTGGCGCTCGCCGCGATTCGGACGACCCATGGCGCCACCGGGGACAGATGGCTATGCGCCGCCGCCGCTAAATCCTGCCATCGCTTTGTACATGTTCAGCACCAATCTGAGCCATGGTCGCCCGGTTCGATGGCCCCTGTACGACCCCCACTCCCGGCTCTTCTTCAATCGTGAGGAGTGGGAAAAGATCTTTCCGAGTGCCCTGCTCGACCCCCTGGTGCGAGCTTCCCGGCGCTATGCACCAGCATCGGACAGTGACCCTAAAGACGACGGCGGGCGCTGTCTGTACGAAATCCCCTGTGGCGACCTGCCCCTGGTGGTGGCCGCCCGCTTGAGCCTGAGTTTCCCGCTGCTGTTCAGTTGCGTACCCGTGTGGGCGGTGGACTACGAAAAAATGCACGAAGACCGTGTACTGCGACGCGCTTTGCTGACGGACGGTGGCCTCTGCACCAACTTTCCGGTGCATCTGTTCGACGCTGCGCATCCTCGTTGGCCTACGTTTGCGCTGCTGCTCGACCGCCGTCTCAAGCCCTACAAAAGGAAAGGGGCTGCGCCTTCTGCGGGTCTCAAGCCTAGCGACGACGGTGCAGTATTACTGCCATTGGGTCATCTCGAGGGCCGGGTTGACAACTGGCAGGACGCCGTACCAGCAGAGGTGAGAACCGGGCGTGGCCTTTTCCGGCTGATCACCAGCATGATCACCACCACGCTTGACTGGAACGACCGCAGCGCCCTCCGCCTTCCACATGTGCGCAATCGTGTGATCCGTTACGCTCTGAAGGAGGGCGAAGGGCAGCTTCATATCGACATGGATCGCAACACCATTCTGCGAATGGCGCACGAGTATGGACCGCTAGCCGCTCGCAAGTTGATCGAAGCGTTTGACACGCGCCCCGACAGCTCTGGTCAGACCAAGCCTTTTTGGCGACAGCATCTTTACGTGAGGGCCATGAGCGAGTTCCGCGCGCTGCAACAGCATCTTCGCAGCTACAGCTCTGCCGTGCATGCAGAGCGCCACAGCACGCCGCTGCACCAGCTGCTGCGGGAGGCGCAAGAGGAGAGCCCGCTGCGCGACTGGGATGGCGAAGTCAGGACCAAGGACGGCAAAGTGCTCGATAAGCCCTTGACCCAGGAACAGGCTGAATCGTTGATCGCGCTCAGCGAGCAAATCGAAGTGCTGGCCAAGGCTCTGGAGCGCGCCGGTCCAGCCATCAACGCCTATGAGGGCCAGCCGGTGGCGGAGCTGCGGCTGCGCGTACCGATCTAAGCCTACATGGTCGAACAAGGTCACCGCCTGCTCCAGACCATGGCTATTCATCGTGCGGCAATCCGACCGCGAAACGACGATCGCAGCTGATGTTGGCGATGGTGGCAGCGCCGGGGGTACCATGCCCTCATGAACGTTCGCATTCGCTTTCTTGGCGCCGCCGGTACTGTCACCGGCTCCAAGTATCTGGTCGAGCACGATGGCCAAAGCCTGCTGGTCGATTGCGGACTGTTCCAGGGCTACAAGCAACTCAGGCTGCGTAACCGCGACCCGCTGCCGGTGCAACCCAACCACATCGGCGCGGTGCTGTTGACGCATGCGCACCTGGACCACTGCGGCTACCTTCCGCTCTTGGCCAAAGAGGGCTTTCACGGCAAGGTGTGGTGCACGCCGGCCACGCGCGATCTGGCTCAGATCCTGCTGCCCGACAGCGGCCACATCCAGGAAGAAGACGCCCACTTCGCCAACCGCAAGGGCTTCAGCAAACACACGCCCGCGCTGCCGCTCTACACCGAAGGGGACGCGCTGGACTGCCTCAAACTGATCCGCACCTCGCCCATAGGCCAGGCCTTTGAACCCTTGCACGGCTGGACGGCGCGCTTTTCCAGCGCCGGCCACATCCTCGGTGCGGCCAGCCTGCTGCTGGAAGTGGGCGGCAATAGGATTCTGTTCTCGGGAGACCTCGGTCGGCCCGACGACCTTCTGATGAATCCGCCCGAGCCCGCGCCTGCGGCCGACGTTGTGGTCTGTGAGTCGACCTACGGCAACCGCGAACACCCGCGAGAAGATGTGTTGGCCGAGCTGGCGCCGGCACTGCAACGCGTGGCCGCGCGCGGAGGCACCGCTGTGGTCCCGGTGTTCGCTGTTGGGCGGGCGCAGGCTCTGCTGCATGCCATCGCCAACTTGAAAGCAAACGGCCAGCTGCCGCACGCGCTGCCAGTATTCCTGGACAGCCCGATGGCTGTGCGAACCACCGGCCTGTTCGCGCGTCACCTGGGCGAACATCGGTTGAGCGCCGGGCAGTGCCGCGACATGGAGCACGGCGCGCAGATGGTGACCTCGGTCGAACAGTCCAAGGCCATCGCCCACCAGCATGGTCCCAAGGTCATCCTCTCAGCCAGCGGCATGGCCACCGGAGGCCGCGTGCTGCACCACCTCGCGTTGCACCTGGGCAACCACCGCAACATGGTGTTGCTGACCGGCTACCAGTCGCCCGGCACACGCGGTGCTACGCTGGCCAACGGCAGCCCCAACGTGCGCATCCACGGTCAGGACATCGCCATCCGTGCCGAGGTGGTACAGCTGGCATCAGCTTCGGCCCACGCCGATGCGAGCCAGCTCATGGACTGGCTGCGAACCCTGCCTCAGCCGCCGCGCCGCGTGTTCGTGACGCACGGTGACATGGATGCAGCAGACGCATTGCGCCATCGCATCGAGGCTGAATTGCGGTGGCGCGCCCTGGTGCCGGAGCACGGCAGCACGTGGAGCGTTTGAGACTTAGCTCCGGCTAAGCCCGCTCCGAAGGCGGTAACGCCGCCTTCAGGTCACGGGCATGCTGCTCCACTCGGCGCATGCCGCACTGGCTGGCATTGCGAATGGCGGCATCCCAATGGGTCTGCGCCGCCACGGCATCACCGCGCTGCCAAGCCAGCTCGCCCAAGGCCAACTGCGCATCGGCTTCGTGGCCCCACTGCTGGTACCGTGCGGCGTAGTCCTGCGCTGCGCTGAGCTGTTCCTGTGCTTCGGCACTGCGCCCCGCCGCGGCCAGCGCTCGGCCCAGGCCATAGTGCAGAAAGAACTCGCTGTAGAGGCCAGCGATCTGGTGGGCTCGGCCTTCTAAGGCGCGATGAACCAACATCTCGGCCTCGGCCACCTGCTCCATTTGCCCCAGCGCATCGGCCAGCAGCCCCACGATGCACGGCGTCATGGTGTTCAAATCGTGGTGTCGACAAGCGGCCAGCGACTCGCGCAACCGGGTCGCGGCCCGCTCGTGCTGCCCCTGGCGCAGCCACAGACTGGTCTGCGAAAAATCCAGCAGCGCACGCGAAAACGGGTGTTCGCGATGGCGCAACTCTTCGTAGGCCTTGTCACACACCTGTTGGGCCGCTGCTTCATCGCCCAGGCGTGAGAGGGCATCAGCCAGAAAGACCTTGTGGTTGGTCGCTGGCAAGGTGGCCCAGCCCGGCAAAGGTCGGCCGGCACCCAGCTCGACAGCGAACAGGCGCTCGATCTGGTCCGCGCGCTCGACCAACTCGGTGTATCGGCCTTCACCGTGCAGCAGCATGAGCTCCACCAGCGCGGCGGACATCAGAGCGCGCTGGCTGCCAGCCTTCTGCGCCGAAGCCCGCGCCGTCTGTGCCGCCTCCATCCCCAGCGCGGGATTGCCGCGTGCCCAGTGCAGCACGGCTTGCTGCAAGGCCACGGTGGTCTGCCGCTTCGGTTCCTCCAATTCGGCTGTGATGGCGCTGGCACGCTCAAGGTGTGCAAACATGGCGTCAAAATGACCCAGCGGCCACAGTGCGCCCACCGACTCGGTACGTAAGAGCAGCTCGAAGGTGAGGCGGGTTTTCGCGTCTTCGATGCGACTGGTGGCGTCCAGGCCGGTTTCAAGGATACGCAGCGCATCGCGGTTGGCCGAGCGGGCCACCGAGCGGACCATGGCGAGGTGTGAAAACCGAGCCGCCTCGGTCCACAGGCCACCGCTGTGGGCATGGTGCGCGAGCACAGCGGCTTGTTCGTTGACCTGTTCGCCGAGCTGCTCGTGCATGGCTTGGTAGGCTGCTTGGTGGAGCTGACGCCGCCGCGGCCGAGTGAGCGCCGCCACCACCACCTCTTGTACCAGGGCATGCTGGAACTTCACCGGTGCGCTGGCCGGCGCCGTTTCGCTGCAGCGCGCTACAACCTCACCACTGACGGCAGACTGCAAGAGGCTCGCGTTGCAGCACAGAGCCAGCTGCGCAGTGACAGTGGATTCGCTGCAGCGCAGCATCGGTGCGAGCATGTCGGCGCTGCTGACTTCGTTGAGAATGGCCAGGGCCTCCAGTATCGACTTGGCAGCTGGCGGCAAACGGTCCACACGTGCACCAATCACCGCGGCGATCGACGCAGGCACACTCTGGTCGGCCGATCTTGAGGTGTATCGGAAATGACCAGGCTCGCCGTCCAGCGCACCGGTGTCGACCAGATTCAAGCTCATCTGCTCCAGATAGAACGGATTGCCTCCCGCACGCTCAAGCAGCGTCGGCAACAAGATATCCAGAGAAGGATCGTGTCCGAGCAAAGCCCGCGCCAACTGCAGCATGTCGGAAGGCGTGAGCGGCTGTACCCAAACCTCTTCGAACCACAAGGCTTCAGCCCACCGGTGCACAAAGTCGCGCCGGTAGGTGAAGCACAGCAGCACTGGCAGACCTTCGAGCTGGTGCGCCATGCCTTCAAACGTCTCGACACTGTCGCGGTCGGCCAGAAAGATGTCTTCTATCAGGATCATCAACGGGCCACGCTGCAGATGTTCGGTCGCCAACCACATCAGCGCTTGGCCAAACTGCGCACGGCGTTGCTTGGGCGTCAGGGCCAGCCACGCGGGATCGGGTGCCTCAATGCCCAGCAAGTCCAAAGCGGCAGGCACATGAGGCCGCCCAGCGACACCCCATTGGGCTACTTCCTCCCGCGCAGCTTCGCGCGCACGCCGGGGATCCACCTCTTCTGTCAGGCCCATGAGGGCGCGCATCAAATCGCCCAGCGCGCTGTAAGGCACATGGCGGGTGTAAGAGCGGGCAGCCATCGCGCACACACGAAACCCCATGCTGCGAACGTTTGCACCGAACTGGGCCACCAGGCGCGACTTGCCCACACCGGCATCGCCCCGCAAACCCAGCAAGCTGAGCTGACCACCTGCCACCCGAGTGGCCACGCCCTGCAAAGTTTGCAGCAGTTCCTGGCGCCCGAGCAAAGGGGAGCGCGGTCTACGGGTCGAAGGATTCAAGATGCCGACGCTCGCACTGTCAGGATCCAGCTCGAACAGATCCACAGGACGTTCGAACCCTCGTACCGCGTGCGACCCCATGGGACGCAAAGGTAACGCTCCGTCGAGCAACCGAGCCGTGGTGGCGCTGATCAGCACCTGTCCAGGCGCGGCCAGTTGCTCCAGGCGCGCGGCCAGATGAATGGCGGCCCCATCGAGCCGCTGATGGGAGGCAAGCAAATCGTTGATCGCCCCCACGACGACTTCGCCCGTATGCACGCCGATGCGAACCTGTGCGTTGAGCATTCTTTCCGCCTGGCCAGGGTCCTGCATTCGCCGCAGCACCTCCAGAGCGGCCAGACATGCCCTCAACGCGTGGTCTTCCTGGGCAATCGGTGCGCCAAACACGGCCACGATGCCATCACCCTGCAAACGGCGCACAGAACCGCCGTAGGTCTCCACGGCGTCGGCCATGGTCTTGAGGACGAGATCGAGGAGCAATTGCGCGTCTTCGGGGTCGGCCTGAGCGACCAAGGCGGTCGATCCGCAGAGATCGGCGAACAACAGCGTGACCGTCTTTCGCTCGGCCACCGTGTCGTCGAATCTGACGCCGCATTGCGAGCAAAACCTGTCGCTCTCGCGGCGCGGGTGCTTGCAGCGGCCACACACGCTGGCCAACTGGGGGGTCGAGGATGCGGCTGAATGGCTGTTGCTCTGCGACACGGCGATTCGTCCCAAGAATGATGGAGCCTTGGGCCGCGCCACACACAGCTCGTCGGCAAAGCGTCCTTCGATCTCTCCCCGCGACATTATGTCCACAACAGTGCCCGCGTGTGACCCGTTGGGTGACATGATCCGAGCTCTTGGACCCTTGCTCTCCCTTGGGCCTGTTTACACTGCTTTCATGCTCAAACACCACTTCGCCCTGTCCGCAGCGCTCACCTGCTTGCCAGCGCTCGCCCAAACACCCGCTTTCGCACCATCAGCCCAATCCTCGCCCGAGTTCACACAGTGCCTGGGCGGCCTGAAATCGTCGGCACAGTCGGCCGGCGTGCAGGCCGTCACCTTCGATCGGCTGACTCAGGGGCTGACGCCAGACATGAGCGTGATCGAAAAACTCAACTTCCAACCCGAGTTCAGCACGCCGATCTGGGACTACCTCAGCGGCCTGGTCGACGAAGAACGCGTGCAGCAGGGCCAGGCCATGCTCAAGCAGCACGCGGGTGTGCTTGATCGGGTGCAGCAACGTTACGGAGTACCGCCCGAAACTGTGGTCGCCGTCTGGGGTGTAGAAAGCAATTTCGGCCAGAGCCTGGGCAAGTACCCGCTGGTGCAGGCGTTGGGCACGCTGTCTTGTTACGGGCGCCGACAGGCCTTCTTCCGTGGCGAGCTGTACTCCGCGATGCGCATCCTGCAGGCCGGCCACGTTGCGCCCGAGCGCTTGATCGGCTCATGGGCCGGGGCTTTCGGTCACACGCAGTTCATGCCTAGCACCTTCGAGCGCCTCGCGGTCGACGGTGACGGCGACGGCAAACGTGACCTGATGGACAACACCACCGACGCGCTCGCCTCCACCGCCAACTACCTCGCCAAGGCGGGCTGGCAAAGTGGTCAGCCATGGGGTTTTGAAGTGAGACTGCCCGCAAGCTTCAGCACCGACGGTGAAGGTCGGCGCAGCAAGCGGCCCATGAGCGAATGGGTTGCGCGAGGTGTGCGCAGGATCGACGGATCAGCACTGCCCGCCCAGCTCGGCAGCGCAGGCCTGATGACCCCCTCCGGCCCAAAAGGACCGGCCTTCCTGGTGTTCAAAAACTTCGACGCGATCTACAGCTACAACGCCGCTGAAAGCTACGGTCTGGCGATTGCGCACCTGAGCGACCGCCTGCGCGGCGCTGGCCCATTCATCACCGCATGGCCCACCGACGACCCAGGCCTCTCACGCGCCGAACGCCGCGAACTGCAAGGCCTGCTGGTGCTGCGGGGTCACGACATCGGCGCCGTTGACGGCATGCTCGGCGACAAGAGCCGCGCCGCAATCCGTGTCGAGCAAACGCGGCTGGGGCAGGAGGTCAACGGACGCGGGGGAATGAAGCTGCTGAAAACGTTGCGCGGCGGGTGACCCGGTTTCTTAGCCCAGCTTCACCGCCGTGCCACTCACCGCCACCATCATCATCCCGTTGGTTTCGCCCATGACTTCGTAATCGAAGTCGATACCAATGACACCGTTGGCGCCCATCTCTTTGGCCGCCTCGACCAGCCCTTCGATGGCTGCGTCACGTGCGCCGGACAGTGCTCGTTCATAGCCACCCGCACGGCCACCAACGACATCGCGAACCGAAGCGAACATGTCGCGAAAGATGTTGGCACCAATGACCGCTTCACCGTTGACCACGCCCAGGTACTGGTTGAGCGCGATGTTGGGCGGCGTGGTGGTGGAGAGGAAGAAACCGTCGGTGCTTTTGGAAAACCAGCCCATGGGAAGCTCCTTGCAGAAAACGTAGAAAGCTTCATTCTCACCCAAGTCTGCTGTCACCAGACCGCGATCAGCCGCCCTTCCACCAGGCTCCAGGCATGTTGCGCCATCGCGCGCGCTTCCTGTTCGTCGTGGGTCACGAGAATGGCGGTCATGCCGGCCTCGCTGATGCGCTCGCGGAACTCGGCGCGCAACTGCTCGCGCAGTACAGCGTCGAGCGCGGAAAAGGGTTCGTCCAGCAGCAGGGCACGTGGCTCGGTGATCAACGCTCGGGCCAGCGCCACGCGCTGCTGCTCTCCACCGGAGAGCGTCCACACGCGTGAGCTGCCGTGCGCGGCAAGGCCAAAACGCATCAGCATCGATTTCGCTCGCACGCGCGCCTCGGCCTTGCGCAGGCCTTGCTCGACCAAGCCAAAGGCGACGTTGTCGACCACGTCGAGGTGCGGGAACAGCGCGAAATCTTGGAACATCAGGGCGAACCCGCGACGCTCGGGCGGCCGGTCGGTGATGTCCACACCGTCGAACCAGACGCTGCCGCGATCTGGCGCGTCAAGCCCGGCCACTATCTTGAGCAAGGTGCTCTTGCCGCTGCCCGAGGCGCCCAGAAGAGCCACCGTCTCCCCTGCCGCCACGCGCAGGTCCACGCCGGACAGCAGCGGTCGGTGGTCCCACTGCCTGTGAATGTCGCGCAATTCAAGCATGAGGGCGATTGTCCTTCTTGGCCGGACCTTCGATGAGCGTGAACGCAAGCAGCGCCAGCAGCATCAGCACGCCTGCCAATACGAAGGCCGCGTCAAGGTTGGCCGCGCCCGGCCGCCCCAGGCGTTGGTGTATCAGGGTGGTGAGCGTGGTCCACTCGGGTCGCGAAAGAAACAGCGTGACTGCGAACTCGCCCAATGCGGTCGCTGCGGCAAAGGCCATGCCCCGCCGCAGCGCGGGCGCCACCATCGGCAGAGTGACCCGCCAGAACACGCGCCAGGGATTTGCACCCAGCGAGGACGCTACCTGCAGCACTGTGGCTGGCAAAGCGTCAAGCGCCGCGGTGAGCGACTTCGCGATGAACGGATACGCCAACAGCGCATAAGCTGCCAGCAAAACAGCGAGGTTTGCCGTGAGGTCCGGATACAGCAGCAGCAGTCCAAAGGCTACCGTGACCGGTGACACCACAAACGGCAGATAAGCCGCCGCCCGCCAGGCCAGCGCCAGCCAGCCGCGCGCCTCGCTCGCGTGTCGCGCCAGACTGGCCGCCTCCAACGCGCGCACCGACAGCGCATGCGTCAGGCCCAGCGCCGTCGCCAGCAGCAGCGCGCCGCCGGAAAAGCGCAAGGTGTTCCACAGCGCGGCGAGCGTCTGCGGATCGCGCAGCACCGCCGCACCCTGCCCAGACCAAAGAGCCACCACAGCGCTCAGCACAATCGCTACCAACGGCGCCGCACACACCATCAACAGCACCAGCAACGCGCCGATCACCGCCAGCCATTGCCAGCCTCCTGCGGGCTTTTGCCGCATCACCGGCGTCACCCTGGCCGGCGCCGCCAACCGCTTTTCCAGCCAGGCGTAGGCCAGTGCCACCGCGCCCGTCAGGAACAGCATCCACACCGCCAACACGCCCGCGCGGCCCAGTTCCAGCTCGTGTGCGACCAGGGTGTAGATCTCGACCTCGGCGGTGGCGTAGCGCTGACCGCCCAGGATCAGCGCCAGGCCAAAGCCTGCGAAGCAATACAGGAACACCAGGCACAGCGCAGAGGCCAGCCAGGGCGCGATCGATGGCCACTCGATGCGCCAGAACGCGCGCCAGGGCGTCGCGCCCAGCGTGCGCGCCGCCGCCAGGCGCTGCGCACTCACTTGCTCCAGCGCCTCGACGCCCGCGCGCACCACCAGGCACAAGTTGAAGAACAGGTTGCCGTACAGCAGCAGCCACGGTGTCTCGGTCAGGTCCATGCCCGCCTCGGCCAGTGGCGCGCCGATCAGGCCGCGCGGCCCCCAAAGCGCCAGAACGCCCATGGCCGCCACCAGCGTCGGCACCACAAAGGGCAGCATCAGCAGCCGCAGCACCAGGGTCCGCCCCGCAAACTCCCGCCGCGCCAGCACCCAGGCACACGGCAGACCCAGCAGCAGCGCCACCCCGCAGGTGATCGCTGCCTGTGCAAACGACCACAGCACACGCCATCGCAAATGCTCGTCTTCCCAGACACCAAGCCAGCGAAGCGGTTCTGCGACCTCCCCAGCACCTGGCGCCAGGCCTTCGGCCAGCAGCCGCAGCACCGGCGCCACCAGCACCACCGCCAGGAAACCCAGCGGCAGCGCAGGCAACAGCCAGTGGCCCAGAGTCTTCACTTCAGAACTGTTTTGGTCCAGCGTTGCAGCCAGCTCTTGCCCTTGGCGTTGATGTCAGCGACAGCGGGATTGTCAAACGCCGTCGGCTCGCTCGCGTGCGCTTTCATCACGTCGACCCGCGCCGCCCCCGCCTCGGCAGGGAACATCCACATGGTGGTCTGCAGCGCTTGTTGCGCCGGGGCGGAACGCAGGAGTTCGATGAACTTTCCAGCGGCCTCACGTGCTGCCGGGTTAGCGCCTTTGACCAGAGCCACACCCTCCACCTGGCGAAACACGCCGCCCTTGAGCAGCAGATTGGCGGTCGGCGACTCGGTGATCTTCTCCTTGCTGTAGAACACCTCAGCGGCCGGGCTGCTGGCGTAGCTGACGACGATCGGACGCGTGCCACCGTTGCGGGTGAACTCGGTGTAATAGGCCTCGGTCCAGCCCTTGACCACCTTCACGCCGTTGCCGCGCATCTGCGCCCACCACTTGAACGCAGCCTCTTCCCCCAGACCTGCAATGGTGGCGAACAGGAAGGCCTGGCCTGGGCTGGAGGTGGCGGGGTTCTGCACCACCAGCAATTTGGCGTACGCGGGCTTGGTCAGGTCCTCCAGCGACGTTGGCAAAGCCAGGCCTTTCTTCGCAAACCAAGCCTTGTCGATGTTCAGCGTCACATAGCCGAAGTCCACTGGCACAACACCACCCTCCATCGCCACCGCAGCTGCGCGCTGCGCGGCGGGACCGGTGTAGGGATCGATCACGCCAGCGGCCAGCGCTCGCGGCAGCAGGGTGTTGTCGATGCCATAGACCACATCGGCGATCGGCTTGGCCTTGGTGAGGATCAGCTTGTTGGTCATCTCGCCAGCGTCACCGGCCTTGACCACCTGAAGCTTGACGCCCGCGTCTTTCTCGAACTGCGCAAGCAGGTCCTTGGGCAGGTCGAAAGAACTGTGGGTCAACACCCGAAGCGACACGGGCGCCTGAGCGAAAGCCGAGGCCGCGAAGGCCGCCGCTGCGAAAGAAAACAGAGCCGAAGAAAAAATCCGCCGTTGCATGTGAAACCGCCTTGTCAAAAAAACGCCGCACGGAAGCGTCTGAAAAGGACGGGCCACAGCAAGCGGCGGACCGGCTCATCACGCTCCCTACGCTGGCACTACCCAGATCAGGTGAGAGGGGTATTTCTCAGCCGTAGACCGCATCGCTGCGGGTT
>JBIIQD010000166.1:0-5896 GCA_044342265.1 Hydrogenophaga sp.
CGCTGTCACCATGCAGACGATCACGGCTTTCGATCCGCTGGACCCGGCCTCTGCCAACCCCGGCCCGATCGATTTCCTCTCTGGCCTGGGCAAGGGTGTGGAGGGGATGAAGTTCGCCTTGCCCCGGCACTTCTTTGAAAAAGCCGAGGGCGTCAGCGACGAAGTGATTGCCGCGCTGGACGCTGCGGTGGCTGCCCTGCGCAACCTGGGCGCGCAGGTGGACGTGATCACCTTGCCCGATTACGAACTGTTCAACGCGGTCGGCCGCATCATCCTGATGGCCGAGGCCTATGCGGTGCACGAGCGCAACCTGAAAGCGCGACCACTGGACTACGGGCGCTTCACCCACAGCCGCATGGTGGTGGGCGGCATGCTGTCGGCGTCTGACCTGATGCAGGCCCTGCGCCTGCGCCGCAAGCTGTCGCAGGTGGTCAACAACCAGATGCTGGGCCCGTATGACGCCATCCTGGCGGCGTCTGCACTGACACCGGCTGCGCCGTTCAACGCGGTCGATGCCACCATGCCACCGGCCTTTGCGATCCAGACCATTCCGTTCAACGTCACCGGCAATCCGGCCATGTCGATGCCCACCGGGTTTTCGGCCACGGGTTTGCCCCTGTCTTTGCAGATTGTTGGCAAGCCGTTTGGGGATGCCGAGGTGTTGCGCATCGGGCATGCGCTGGAAGGCGCCTTGGCCCTCACGTCGCGTCGGCCGCCATTGTTCAGCACCGGAGCTGCCTGATGGCCCGAAGGCGGTTGGACGGGAGGGGGCAGCGCGCCCTGCTGAAAGGCCATGGCCATGTCGCCTGACGGTGCACAGGACAAAGCAGCGCCCTTGCCCAGGGACGGGCTTGGCGCCACGGAGTTCGACCAGGCCGCTTCCGCGCTGCCGCCAGCGCCCGGGTGGGCAGGTCGGCGCCGGCATGCGGCGGCTGGCTGGTGGGCCGCTGCGCCCAGCAACCTGCGTGGGTCGGTGTTGATGGTGGCCGCTTTCGCGGTGTTCTCGGTCATGACGGTGTCCATCAAACTGATCGGCACCCGGGTGCCTCTGCCCGAGGTGCTGCTGATACGCCAGGTCATCATGACCGTGCTCTTGCTGCCCCTGTTCTATTCAGACCTGCCAGGCGTGTTGCGCACCAAGCACCTGGGCCTGCAGTTGCTTCGGGGCGTGTGTTCGCTCGGCGCGATGTTGCTGGGCTTCACGGCCCTGCTGCACATTCCGCTGGCCGATGTCACGGCGATCGGCTTCAGTCAGGTGCTATTTGTCACCGTGGGCGCCGTGCTGATCTTGAAGGAGGTGGTGCGACCCAGCCGCTGGCTGGCCACCGCTGTAGGCTTTGTGGGCGTTCTGATCATGCTGCGCCCCGGCTCGTCCGACTTCAACCATTACTACTTGCTGGCACTGGCCGGCGCCATGTTCGGCTCGGGCATCACCATCACCGTGCGCGTACTGGCGCAGAGCGAGCGAACCGAAACCATCCTGGTCTACCAGGCGCTGGTGCTGATCGTCGCGCTCAGCATCCCCACCGTGATCTGGTGGGTGACCCCCACGCCCCGTGAGTGGATGCTGATCTTGCTGATCGGCGTGTTTGGCACCCTGGGTCAGTACCTCATCACCAAGGCCTATCAGATTGGCGAAGCCTCAGCCCTGGCCCCGCTGGACTTCACGCGCCTGCTGATGGCTTCGGTGTTGGGCTACCTCGTCTTTGCCGAATTGCCGGCGCTGGCCAGTCTCACGGGTGCTCTCCTTGTGGTGGGTGCCACGGTCTACACGGTGCGCAGCAATGCCCGATGAGCGCACGCACCCCAGCGGCGGCAGTTGGACACGTTTGAGGAACACACGATGGATTTGAAAATCGCGGGCAAGGTCGCACTCATCACCGGCGGCAGCCGGGGCATAGGCCGCGAGACGGCGCTGGTCATGGCGGGCGAGGGCGTTCGGATCGCCATCGCTGCACGCGGCATTCCCGCACTGGAACAGACCGCCACCGAGATCCGTGCACTGGGTGCCGAGGTGCTGGTGATACCGGCCGACATGGGTGTCCCCGACGAAGCCGCGCGGGCGGTGGCTGCCACGGTCAAGGCCTTTGGGCGCCTGGACATCCTGGTCTGCAATGCCGGAGGCTCGCTGGGAGGTCGTGAACTGGTCAGCGCCAGCGACGAAGACTGGAGCAGCACCTACCGTTTCAACGTGGGTCATTCGGTGGCCGCCCTGCGCGCGGCCACTGAAGCATTGGCCGCATCGGGCCAAGGTGTCGCGATTTTCGTGGCTTCTATCTCGGGCCGTGCGCCTGCGGCGAAGGGGGCGCAGTATGCAGCGGCCAAGGCTGGGTTGATCCATGCAGCCCGGTCCCTCGCCTGGGAACTGGGCCCCCGAGGGGTCCGCGTGAACGCGGTGTCGCCGGGTTCCACGATTTTTCCAGGCGGGGGTTGGGAGCGCACGCGAGCCGACCGCCCACAGGACTTCTCCAAATTTGAAGCCGAGGACTTTCCGGCCAGCCGCTTGAGCACGGTGCGGGAAATTGCCGACGCCATCGTCTTTGTGGCTTCACCACGCGCCAGTGGCATCAATGCCGCCGATGTGCAGGTTGACGGTGGCCAGCGTCGGCCGTCGATTCGCTGATCACGCCTTTTTGTCCCGGCGTTGCTGGCGCTGGCGCCCAGCGGCGGCCAGCCGGTCTTCCAGCGCCTCAAGGAGTTGACCATGCCTTCTGCCGACCCCACACCCGCCACGCTGGAGCGTGAGTACGACGTGCTCATCGCGCGTTCGGGCCTGACCATTGCACCCGACCGCCGGGCCATCATGCTCAAGTGCTATGCCGATGTGCGTGGCTGGTCCGACATCATCCGCAGCACCCGCCGCGCGCCCAGCGTGGAGCCTGCTAACGTCTACGGTCTGCAAACCATCAGCCGTGCCCTTGTGAAGGACGCAGCATGAACGACGATCTCCACACCTTGACCATTGCCGAGGCTGGCCAGCGCTTTCGCCAGGGCAGCCTCTCGCCGGAGACGCTCACCCGGCACCTGCTGGACCGCATCGAGAGCGTGAATGAAGCGCTGCACGGATTCAACACCGTGACCGCCGATGTGGCCCTGCAGGCCGCTGAGCGCGCTGCGCGCGAACTGGCCAGCGGTTTGGACCGTGGCCCCATGCACGGCATTCCGTTTGGCGCCAAGGACATCATCGACACCGCAGGCATCCTCACCAGCTGCCAGTCGCACCTGATGAAGACCCACGTACCGGCCGCCGATGCGGACGTGATCAGCCGCCTCAAGGCGGGTGGCGCCGTGCTGCTCGGCAAGACGGCCACGATCGAATTTGCAACCGGTGGTCCCAACGACGAGACCTTCTTCCCGCCCGCCCGCAACCCCTGGGACCTGGAGCGCATCCCTGGTGGATCGTCGTCGGGATCGGGCGCCTCTGTGGCCGCCGGGCTGTGCCGCATGGCCGTGGGCACCGACACCGGGGGCTCCATTCGAGGACCCGCAGCCCTGTGTGGCACGGTGGGCATCAAGCCCACCTATGGCCGCGTGTCGCGGCGCGGGGTGCACCCGTTGTCGTTCACGCTGGACAACGTCGGTCCGCTGGCGGCCACGGTCGAAGACGCTGCGCTGGCGCTGGCCTGCATGTCAGGGCTGGACCCGCTGGACCCCGCCAGCGCCGATTCACCGGTACCCGACTTCTGTGCCAGCCTCCACCAGGGCCTGGCCGGGCTGCGGGTGGGCTATGTGCGCGATTGGGCCCAGGCCGCCGAGCCCGAGGTGGCGCGGGCGCTAGACGCGGCAGCGGCGCTGCTGGCCGACCTGGGCGCCGTCGTGGAGCCGGTCAACATTCCCAGCGACGTGACCTACCACGCCTGTGGTCGCACCATCCTCATGGCCGAGTGCTACGCCATCCACGAGCACAACCTGGTCGAGCGGCCCCACCTGTATGGACGACCCACCCGCGAGCGCCTCATGGCTGGCGCCTTTGTGCGCGGCTCCGACTACGTGGAGGCCATGCGCATGCGGCGAGAGTTGTCGCTCTCGCTCAACAACGATGTGTTGCAGCGCTTTGATGTGCTGCTCACCCCCGGCGCCCTCAAGCCCGCCATGTTGTTCAGCGAGCTGGCCGACGACCCGTTGGCCATTGGCGGCATGACCACCATCGCCTTCAATGTCACCGGCAACCCGGCCATGTGCATGCCTTGTGGTTTCTCTGAATCGGGGCTGCCGTTGTCGATGCAGATCATCGGGCGCGCCTTTGATGAGGCCACCATGTTCCGCCTGGGCCACGCCTACGAACGCGCCGCCGGCTGGAGCGAACGGCGAGCCCCCATCATGGACATGGTGGCTGCAGCGGTCTAGAGCTTGCTAGCATGAGCCCTTCTCTCAGCCAAGAGGAGGGCTGTTGCCTCGGTTCGTTCAGTTCGAAGTCAGGCCTTGAAAAATGACCTTTACCGACCTCTTCTCCGACAGGGCACAGTCCTATGCTGCGGCGCGACCTCGATACCCGTCGGCCCTCTTTTCCAGCATCGTGAAGTTGGCTCCCAGTGCCACTTGCGCCTGGGACTGCGGCACGGGCAATGGACAAGCTGCCGTATCGCTTGCCGAGCATTTTGGGACGGTGTGCGCCACCGACCCCAGTGCGGAACAGATCGCGAACGCAGTGCCCGCAAGCAACGTGCACTACTCGGTGCAGACGGCCGAATCGACGTCGTTTTCAAATCAAACCTTCGACGCCGTTTGTGTGGCTCAGGCCTTGCACTGGTTCAAATTCGCCGACTTCTTCGCCGAGGTCAAACGAGTCGCCAAGCCTGGCGCGATCTTCTGTGCATGGGGCTACGACTGGTTTCGCATCAGCCAGGACTTTGACCGAGCCTTTCAGGAATCCATTCTTGACGTGGTCGCACCCTTCTGGGCACCGCAGAACAGCATTCTCTGGAGAGGCTACGCCGACGTCCATTTGCCATTCGAAAGAATCTTGCTCCCGACGCTGCAGATCGAAGCGCATTGGAACTTCTATCAAGTCATGGCTTATGTCCGCACCTGGTCCGCAGTACGCCGTTGTGAGGCAAGCAACGGCGTCGACTTTCTGCTGGCTGCGGAACAACGTCTGGCGCCTCACTGGGGTCCACCAGAGATCGAACGTCTGGTATCCATGCCACTCCATACGCTGGCAGGGCGCGTGTCATGAGCAACGCGCCGAGGCCTCGGCCACGCCGCCGCAGCCTTGGGCTTGGGTAGCCAACCACAACACCCTGGTCCGGCCCCGCGGCTCAACCCCTCAGGCCGCTGCCTTCAAGGGTTCCTGGTCGCCGATCAATTGCACCATGGCCTCGGTGTCGCGCACATCGCAGAAGGCATGTGCCATGGCCGACAGCGTGGCGTTGTGTTCGGCATCGGTGAAGGTGGCGTTGGCGTCGGTCACGAAGAACACCTTGTAGTTCATCATCATCGCGTCACGGGCCGTGGATTCGCAGCACACCTGCGTGGCCGTTCCCGAAATGATCAGGGTGTCGATGCCCCGCGCCTGAAGGATGGCGTGCAGCTCCGAAGACCCCGGGACAAAGGCACCAAAGCGGCGCTTGCGCACCTTCAGGTCTTGCGGCAACACATCCAGATCGACCCACAGCTCGTGTCCGAAATGGCCGGGGGTAAACGCCTCGATCATGCGTTCTCGGCGTTCGGGCGAACAGAAGTGGTCAAAGAAGACCGGCCAGCCGCGAACGGCCTCTTCGTCGAAGGTGTTCTGGATGTAGACCACCAGTCCGCCGGCCGCGCGCACAGCCGCACTGATGCGGTTGACATGGGGCACGATCTCGCGCGCGGTGCCGATTTCGGCCACCTGGCCGGGCGCCATGAAACCGTTCTGCAGGTCAACCACCACGTGGGCGGTTCGATGACCCTGCAGATG
>JBIIQD010000167.1:0-5887 GCA_044342265.1 Hydrogenophaga sp.
TATCTGGTCGCGGGCATGGTGATCGGACCGGTGGGCTTTGGTCTGGTCAGCGACCCCACCGCGATCCTGCATGTGTCCGAACTCGGCGTGGTGCTGATGCTGTTCGTCATCGGGCTCGAACTGGAGCCCCAACGCCTGTGGGCCATGCGCAGCGCCGTCTTCGGCGGCGGCGCGCTGCAGATGGCGCTTTGCGCCGCGCTGCTGATGCCCTTCGGCCTGCTGCTGGGCTGGACCTGGCAGGCGTCGCTGATTGCCGCGCTGGCGCTGGCACTGTCGTCAACGGCCATCGCGGTCGCGATCCTGCAAGAGCGCAACCTGATGCCGCGCCCGGTCGGCCAGTCCGGCTTTGCAATGTTGCTGTTTCAGGACATCGCCGCGATCCCGCTGCTGGCGCTGGCGGTGGTGCTTGGCAGTGCCGCGCCCGCAAGCTCCGACGCTGCCCACGGCGCCGCGCACGGCGGACCGCTGTTGCAGATCGGCGCGGTGGTTGGCGTGGTCCTGCTCGGGCGCTACGTGGCTTACCCCGCGATGCGTTTCATCGCGCGGCTGCAGGTGCGCGAGCTGTTCACAGGTTTTGCGCTGCTGCTGGTGCTGGGCGTGGCCGCCCTGATGCAGTACGTCGGGCTGTCGATGGGCCTGGGCGCTTTCCTCGCGGGCGTGCTGCTGGCCAGCTCGGAGTATCGCCACGCGCTGGAAAACGACATCCTGCCGTTCAAGGGTCTGCTGCTGGGTCTTTTCTTCATCGCGGTGGGCATGAGCATGCAGCTGGGCCTGCTGGTCACGGCTCCGGTACAGGTGGTCGTCGGTCTGCTGCTGGTGGTGGCGCTCAAGGCGCTGGGTCTGTGGCTGCTCGGTCCGGTGATCAAACTCAAGGGCTCGCCGCGCGCCATGCTCGCGATCCTGCTGTCGCAGGTGGGCGAGTTCGCGTTTGTGGTGTTGGCCGCTGCCAAGGCTTCAACCGCGTTACCGGCCGCTGACGCCGACCTGTTGACGCTGATTGCAGCGCTGTCGATGGTCACCACCCCGCTGCTGCTGATCGCCTTTGACCGTTTCGCACGCCCGGGGGCCAGCGACCGCCCCGCCGACACCGTCGAGGACACCGAAGCGCCGGTGCTGCTCGCCGGCTTCGGCCGCTACGGCCAGATCGTCGCCCGCACCCTGCTGAGCGCCGGCATCAAGCCCACCGTGATCGACCACGACGCCGACACTGTCGACTCGGCGCGCCGCTTCGGCTTCAAGGTGCATTTCGGCGACGCGAGCCAGCCCGACCTGCTGCACGCGGCGGGCATCGCCCGCGCGAAAGTGTTTGTGATCGCCATCGACGACGCCGCGCAGGCCACGCGGCTGGCGCACGAACTGCACGAGTCCCACCCCGAGCTGCCCGTGATCGCGCGCGCTTTCGATGCGGTCCACGCCATGGACCTGATGGACGCACATGTGCACCACGCCCAGCGCGAAACCATCGAGAGCTCACTGCGCAGCGCCCGCACGGCGCTGGAGCTGCTGGGCTATGACCGGTTCCACGCGCGCCAGCTCGCCGACGACTTCCGCCGCCATTCCGAAGACGCGATGCGCCAGGCGCGCCTGCTGCGCCAAGACAACGAGCGCGACGACGTCATCAAGCGCATGCGCCAGGCGCGGGAAGAATTTGAAAGGCAGATGCAGGACGACCTGCAACGCCAGCGCCAGCACTCGCCGGCCAAGGGCTGGGACCTGCCAGACTGAAGCGCCCGGTCAGCGGCCCAGCGCGAACATCAGCGCAGCGCCCACCACGGTACCGAGCAACAGCATCACCACTGGCTTGTGACCGCCACCACTCTCTTGAGGTTGAAAAGGCGGCAACGGGTCTAGCTCGCTGTCCTCGGCCTGGGTCCGTTGAGAAGCAGTATCCACCGCTCCCGAACCGCGCCGCAGCGGGCTGCCTGGCGCCGCCCAGCTGGCCCACAACCCGTGTGCTTCGGTCGGCACGATCGCGCCGCGCGCCACCGCCGCCTCAACATCGCTCCAGCCCAGCAAGACCTGCACCGAAGGCAAAAACACGTCATCGACCTGGGTCGCTTGCCACTCAGACGGGTCGTCCATCACGAAGGTGTCCGGGTTGTCCTGGTTTTTGTCCATCTTTTTCCCCTCAAATGCGAAGCAGGCAGAAGTGTTGATGCCTGCAACGATATCGGAAAGCAGGTGCCGCTGGCACACCTTTTGACTCCCCCTGTCGGCTGCTGGCGCCTAGAATCCGCGCCCAACATGCAAAAACACACCGACCTGCCGGCCCTGCTGACCGAGATCCATCACGAAACGGTCGCACTTTACGGCCAGGGCCGAGTCGCTGACTACATCCCCGCGCTGGGCGAGGTGGCACCGCGTCAGTTCGGCATGGCGGTGGCGCTGTGCAGCGGCGAGAGCCACACCGTGGGCGACGCGCACACCGCGTTCTCGCTGCAAAGCATCACCAAACTCTTCACCTTCGTGCTGGCGCTCAAGCTGGTGGGCGACGACCTCTGGCAGCGCGTGGGGCGCGAGCCTTCGGGCGCGGCGTTCAACTCCATCGTGCAGCTCGAAACCGAAAACGGCATCCCGCGCAACCCGTTCATCAACGCCGGTGCGTTGGTCATCACCGACATCCTCACCAGCCGCTACGCCCACCTCGACTACGCCCTGCTCGGCGCCCTGCGCCGCCTGGTGGACGACCCCAACCTGCACTGGAACCCGCGCATCGCCCAGAGCGAACGCGACACCGCGCACCGCAACATGGCCATGGCCTACTTCATGAAGAGCCACGGCAACTTCCGCAACGAGCCCGAACAGGTGCTCGACAACTACTGCCGCCAGTGCGCCACCGAAATGAGCTGCGCCCAGCTCGCGCAGGCCACCATGTTCCTGGCCAACAACGGCCGCGACCTGGGCCGCCGCGGTGAGCCGGACGAACAGTTCTTGAGCGCCGACGACACCCGCCGCGTGAACGCCCTGCTGCTCACCTGCGGCGCCTACGACGCCGCGGGCGACTTCGCCTACCGCATCGGCCTGCCGGTGAAAACCGGCGTAGGCGGCGGCATCGTGGCGGTGGTGCCCGGCGTGGGCACGGTGGCCGTGTGGTCGCCCGAGCTGGACGCCAAAGGCAACTCGGTGCTTGGCGCGTTCGCGCTGGAGCGGTTGGTGCAGCTGACCGGCTGGGGGCACACCACGCTGTGAATCGGCGCAACGCGGGCCAGGAGAGCAAACCCCCGCTTTGAAAAAAGGCACCTGCGTTTGCCGCAATCAACCCCAGATGCGCATCACTTTCAGGCTGGTGCTCACATTGGAGCGAACCACCACCAGCGTGGTCGTAACTTCTTCGATGGGCTGCAGACGGTCATGAAAAACTGCAGGGCGTGGATCTGGGTCACAGGCGAGCAAGGCATGACCGGTATCACCCACTGAGCACACCACAGACGCGCTTTGGTACAGTCATTTGCACGTTCAACGAAACAGGTGGGGCGATGGATGAAAAAGGCACTTTTCCCGATCTTGGTAGCGGCAGCCCTGACCGCCTGCGCCCAGCCAACGACCGCCGCGAGCAGGGAGACATCGATGCTGAGTGAAATCTACGCAACGAAAATCCCAAACACTGCAACACAGCGCGCCGATGTCAGCAGCATCGTTTCGAGATACCTTCCGATCGGAACCAGCAAGAACAAAGCACAGGAAATTCTCAAGAGCCTGGGTGAAGGCACGATCGACGAGTCCAAGGACCAGATCGTCTACACCACCCGCCAAGGCGAAGGTTTCAGAGGCAATCGCCGAGACATCCTCGTGAAAATTCAGTTCGACCCCAACAACAACATCGGGGCCATCACTTCGCACATTGACAAGTCGAACAATCTTTGAATCGGAAGGCCATCATGTCCGACGAAAAGATCGAGGTGGGCTATCGCAACATCGGGACGATGGGCGGGGTGGACTATCACCACAAATTCCTGCTCTACACGGACAGCGCAGGCAATCAACACACCATCAGCGGCTGGACCGACGACGCCAACAACCCGGACTCACCGCTGAGACACCCGGATCAACTGCAGCACCGCGAAACCATTGCCGAGGGCGCCGACTCGCTCGCCCAGCTTGCTTCGATCGACCAGCGAGAACAGTCCAACGCACCATCGCAGGCCGCGCCCCAGTTTGCAGAGGCGCGCACGCCCGAAGCCCGGGCGATGACGATTTGAAGAGCCGCGATCCCTCGTTTGGTCGCACCATGATCCGACCACCCAGCACAATGGCTTGCTTTACCAACGGACCGACACCATGAACTCATTGATTCCCAGTCTGCCAGTCCGCCTTTGTTCTCGCACATGCACCGTCCTGCTCAGCCTGGGTTTGGCTGCCTGCGCCTCCAGCCAGACAAATGGCACTTCAAGGCAGGTACCTCTAGAGCTGTCTCCGCTGTGCAAAACCGGTGAGGCTGTGGGTTTTTCTTGCCAAATGCGCGACCTTCGCACCATCGCGTTGTGCGCTTCACCCGGATTCATGCAATTCAAGGGCGCTCCCAAAGACAACCCTGGTTATGCCTACGTGAGCGTGGGAACTTCCCAAGGAAAAAGGCCATACACATACCCTGACAATCCAGGCGACTACAAGAAACACATGTACTTCTGGGTGTCGCAGTCGGCGGCACCGAATTTGTTCGTTGCAAGCGACAAGGGTGCGTTCCTTCACTTCAGCCTGGACGAAAAGGCACCGGTGAACCTCACGGCGCAGAACTTGCCGAAGGATTGGCAAAAGAGCGGATTGGAAAGCCCCTCCCCATGTGCTGGCCAGATTCAACGCGAAAAACTGGACCCTTTCATGGCCCAGATGGTGACCAAAGAGGCTTGGGAAAAAGCCCAGGGCAAGAAAGCCGCCCAATGACCCCGACTTGAGACCGCCCCATGACGAATCCTGGCATTCCCCATCTGACCAGCGAGCAACAACGCGAACGCGCGGAATCGCTGTTGGTCGCTGCTTACCGAAGTGGCATCACCGACCCCAAGGAACTGGCCAATTTCATGGGGCAGGTACAACACGAAAGCCAGAATTTCACTCGACTCGAAGAAAACCTCAACTACAGCGGCAGCCGCCTTTTCGACGTCTTTCCGGGTAGAAACGGCTTGACCCGGGCGGGCGCTGAAGCCATCACTGACATCCCCGATCGCGGCGACCGGCACCGCGCAGTGGCCGAACAGGTTTACGGTGGCGCATGGGGCGCGCGTGCACTGGGCAACACCGAAGCTGGGGATGGATACACCTACCGAGGCCGCGGCTATATCCAGCTGACCGGTCGGGGCAACTACGAGGCCTATGGACAGTCCACGGGTCTTGATCTGCTTAACCACCCGGAGCTGGCATCGACAGAGAGCAATGCCGAACGCCTGGCCGTTCAATACTGGCGCACTGCGGTACAGCCAACCACCAGCGCCCGCACTGACGTAACCCAGGCCGGGTCCATCATCAACACGGGTGCTGTGGGAGGAGCGGTCAAAGGCCTGGCCGAGCGGGAAGCCAGCGCCGCCGCCTGGGAAACCGCCCTGAACGGTGGCTACTTGCAAGAGGCTCTGGGGCGGCATCCTGTGGCCCAAGCTGCTACCCCGAGCCCAACCTCAGCCGATGTCGCAGAAGACATCGCGCGCAGCGCCAATCTGTCGCCCGCCGCCCTGCGCCTCATTCAAGACAGCGAGCAACAGGTCCGAGCACTCGCGGAACGCCGCCACCTGCCCTGGGACCAGGGCATGGACAACACGGTTCTCGCCGTGGCGGAAGCGGCCCGCAAACAAGGGCTGAGCGGCATTACGCACCTCACAGCGGCCGACGGGCAGATTCGGTTTGCTCAGGCCGATGGTGGCCCGATCAAGGAAGGCCAACTGGACGCCCGCGTCGC
>JBIIQD010000168.1:0-5884 GCA_044342265.1 Hydrogenophaga sp.
ACAGAAGCTCACCATTTCGTGCCAGTCCAGCACCTCGTCTTTTTCCGAGATCAGGGCGAACAGGCGGTCGGGGTTTGCCGGTCTCTGCTGTGCCAACCGTTCAATGTCGCTTCCCAGGAGCTCCAACTCGTCAACGAACCCAGGCTCGAAGAACATCCGCTCGTTCGGGGTGTGCCAGAGCGGGTGCTCGCCGATGTGTTTCTTGAGATCGCGCTGTGGATATGGCGCAGGGTTGAGAAGCACGGCCCTACAGCCAGTCTTCAGCGACAGCCAGCGCGCATAGAACCCGCCCAGCGAAGAGCCGATGACGGCCATGCTGTGACTGGGCCAGTCCCTTGTGAGCGAAAGGATCAGGGCCGCAGCCTGCGCTGGCGAAGGCGGCAATTGCGGGCAGCACCAGACCACCGCCGGGTGTTCGGATGTCACCCGGGCCGCAACCTGCAATGCTTTGGCGGATTGCGGCGAGGACCGAAATCCGTGCAGGTAGAGCAGGTGGCTGGTGTGCGAGACGTTCGTTGGGCGCATCTGGCAAGGATAATGCGAGCCTCATGGCTGCTGTTTTCGACAAACCCTCCCTCTGGCAACGCCTGGGTCCCATTTTTCGTGGATTCGATGTCCCGCTGGCCTTGGCGATTCTGTTGCTGGCCGGCACTGGTTTGGTGACCATGTATTCGGTGGGCTTTGACCATGGCACCCGGTTCACCACCCACGGCCGAAACATGTTGCTGGCAGCGATGGTGCTGTTCATCGTGTCCCAGGTCCCGCCCCAGCGTCTGATGGCACTGGCGGTGCCGATGTACCTGGTTGGCGTGATGCTGTTGCTGGGGGTGGAGCTGTTTGGCATCACCAAAAAAGGTGCGACCCGCTGGATCAATGTCGGTATCGTGATCCAGCCCAGCGAGCTGATGAAGGTGGCCATGCCCTTGATGTTGGCCTGGTGGTTCCAACGCCGCGAGGGCATGCTCAAACCGCTGGATTTTGTGGTCGGCGGGGTGTTGCTGGCGGTGCCGGCGTTCCTGATCCTCAAGCAGCCCGACCTGGGCACCACGCTGTTGGTGGTGGCATCGGGTCTGGCGGTGATTTTCTTTGCCGGATTGAGCTGGAAGCTGATCATCCCGCCAGTGCTGCTGGCGGCACTGGGCATCGTGACGCTGATCATCATGGAGCCGCAATGGTGCGTGCCCGGCATGGACTGGCAGGTGTTGCACGAATACCAGCGCCAGCGGGTGTGCACCTTGTTGGATCCCTCCAAAGACCCGCTGGGCAAGGGATTTCACATCATTCAGGGCATGATCGCCATCGGATCGGGCGGTGTCTGGGGTAAGGGGTTCATGCAGGGCACGCAGACTCACCTGGAGTTCATTCCAGAACGCACGACTGACTTCATCTTCGCCGCATTTTCCGAAGAGTTCGGCCTGATCGGGACGCTGAGTCTGATGGTGGGCTTCTTGTTTCTGATCTTTCGCGGGTTGACCATTGCGCTGGAGGCTCCGACCCTGTTTGCGCGCCTGCTGGCCGGCGCCATGACGCTCAACGTCTTCGTGTATGCCTTCGTCAACATGGGCATGGTCAGTGGCATTTTGCCGGTGGTCGGGGTGCCTCTGCCCTTCATCAGCTATGGCGGCACCGCCATGGTGACCCTGGGCGTGGTGCTGGGCGTTCTGATGTCCATTGCCAAGTCCAAGCGACTGATGCAGTCGTGATCGCTGACACACCCCTGCCATTGTCCAGCGGCCAGATCGTGGCGCTGGTGGGCGCGGGCAACATGGGGGCTGGCATGGTGGCCCGCCTGTGCGAGGGCGGTTTTGACGTGGTCGTGTGTGACATCGATCCGCTGCGCCAGCAAGAAGCGGCCCTCGCCGGCGCGCGTCTGGTCGATACTCCTGAACAGGCCGCCGCAACGCTGGGCGACCAGGGTGTATTGATTGTCTGCGTGGTCGATGCAGACCAGTCGCGTGAGGTGCTGTGGGGCGAGCCTGGCGCGGCGCAAGCGATGCGATCTGGCCAGTGCGTACTGCTGTGCCCCACCATGGCGCCGCACGATACGGAGTCGCTTGCCGACGAGCTGCATGCCCATGGCGTCGACTGCATCGATGCGCCGATGTCCGGCGGTCCAGCGAGGGCGCGCGACGGCAGCATGAGTCTGATGCTGGCGGCGCCCGCGGTGGTGCTGGCGCGCCATAAAGTCTTGCTGATGCGGTTGTCGTCCAGCCGTTTCGTCATCAGCGAGCGGTGGGGAGATGGTGCTCGCACCAAGTTGGTCAACAACCTGCTGGCGGGTATCAACCTGGTGGGTGCGGCCGAGGTGCTGGCGCTGGCCGAACGGCTTGGATTGAATATGGGTGCCACGCTGGATGTGATCGAGCACTCCAGTGGCCAGAGCTGGATCGGGTCAGATCGCATGCGTCGCGCCATCGCAGGCGACCTCGCGCCGCGGGCCCAGGTGACCCTGCTGGAAAAGGACACCAGGCTGGCGATCGAGACAGCGCGGGAAGCGGGTTTCGAAGGACCGCTTGGTGCCCGCGCGGCAGCGGTTTTCTTGCAGGCGCATGCCGCCGGTTTGGCGGCGCTGGACGACGGCGCTCTACTGAGCTTGCTGCGCGGCTGCCCCAGCGATTTCCCCTGAACCATGAGGTCGCCGCACATCGTTGTGCAGACTGGCGCCGAGCTTCCTACAATCGGGCCATGATTGCTCGCGAACCCACCCTGGCCCGACTGGCCACCGCCGAAAGTCTCCTCCTTGCCCCGTTTGGACTGACCCACTCGCATTTGCAGCGCGCGCTGGGCGAGATCCTCTCGCACGGCGTTGATGATGCCGACCTGTATTTCCAGACCACACGCAGCGAGGGCTGGAGCCTGGAGGAGGGCATTGTCAAGACCGGTAGCTTCAGCATTGACCAGGGGGTGGGCGTGCGAGCGGTCAGCGGTGAAAAGACAGCGTTTGCCTACTCGGACGACCTGTCCTGGCATTCTTTGCTGGACGCGGCCCACACGGTGCGTTCCATCTCCGGGCAGGGGCAGAGTCGCAAGGTGCGCACGCCGGCGACCAAGGTGTCGAAGTCGCGTTCGCTGTACCCGGGGCTGGATCCGATCGGCTCGCTGGACAGCGCCGCCAAGATTGCGTTGCTGGAGCAGGTGGAGCACCGCTGCAAGGCTCGCGACCCGCGCGTCGTGCAGGTCATGGCCAGCCTGGCAGCTGAACACGACGTGGTGCTGATTGCTCGTGCCGACGGCACACTGGCCGCCGATGTGCGGCCGCTGGTGCGGCTGTCCGTGACGGTGATCGCCGAATTGAACGGCCGCCGCGAGATGGGTTCCTCCGGGGGCGGTGGGCGCTGTGGTCTGGCGTACTTCGACGACGCACTGGTTCAGTCCTATGTTGACGAAGCCGTCTCCTCGGCCCTGACCAACCTCGATGCGCGCCCTGCACCGGCTGGTGAAATGACCGTGGTGCTCGGGCCCGGCTGGCCCGGCGTGCTGCTGCACGAAGCGGTCGGCCACGGGCTTGAAGGAGACTTCAACCGCAAGGGATCGAGCGCATTCGCTGGTCGCATCGGCCAGCGCGTGGCCGCCAAAGGCGTGACCGTGCTCGACGACGGCACCATCGCCGACCGCCGCGGTTCGCTGAACGTCGATGACGAAGGTTGCACGTCGCAGAAGAACGTGCTGATCGAGGACGGCATCCTCAAGGGCTACATTCAGGACGCGATGAATGCGCGCCTGATGGGCGTCAAGCCTACCGGTAACGGTCGCCGCGAAAGCTACGCGCATGTGCCCATGCCTCGCATGACCAACACCTACATGCTGGGTGGCGACAAGACGCCCGAAGAAATCGTGGCGAGCATCAAGAAAGGCTTGTACGCCACCAACTTCGGCGGCGGCCAGGTCGACATCACCAGCGGCAAATTCGTGTTCTCGGCCAGCCAGGCCTACTGGGTCGAAAACGGAAAAATCCAGTATCCGGTGATAGGCGCGACGTTGGTCGGCAGCGGCCCCGAGTCGCTGAAGAAAATCAGCATGATCGGCAACGACATGCGCCTGGACAGCGGCGTGGGCACCTGTGGCAAGGAAGGCCAGAGCGTGCCGGTGGGCGTGGGCCAGCCGACGCTGCGCATCGACGGTCTGACGGTCGGCGGCACGGCCTGACATGACTTTCCATGTTGGGCTCACGCAAGGCTGCTAGTATTCGGCCCTCGGGAACACAGCCTCCCGAGTTCCTCCCGGAATAGACGGTCCCGTCCAAGCGCTGGCCACCTCCTTTTTGTGGAGCGCCACCCATGGATCCCGTTGATTTGAACCCGAACCACGCCATCAGCCCCAGCGCCCTTGCCGCGCTCCTGGGCCAGCCCGATACCCCACTGATCCTGGACGTGCGCCGCTCCGAGCGCTTTGCCCTGAGCCCCTCGCTGCTGCCCTCGGCGGTGCATGTGGCGCCTCAAGATGTGGCCCACTGGTTGAAGAACCGTCCTCCGCAAACCGCTGTGGTGTACTGCGTGCACGCGCACGAGGTGAGTCAAAACGCCTCTGCCCAATTGCGCGGTGCAGGCTGGGACGCGCGTTACCTGCTGGGCGGAATCGAGGGCGGCGAGCCTGGCGTGGACAGCCCCGCGCTGTTGCAGGCGCTGAGTGCATCGTCTGCGCCGTTGATCCGCAAGCGCCCCGATCTGGGTGTTACCGGCGTCGGTGGTTCCAGTTGGATCACGCGAGCCAGTTCCAAGATCGACCGCATTGCCTGCCCCTGGCTGATCCGTCGCTTCATCGACCGCGACGCAGTGTTCTTCTATGTGCCCGCCGCCGAGGTGCTGGCACAGGCCGAGCAACTCCAGGCTGTGGCCTTTGACACCCCAGGAGCGCCGATTTCGCACGAAGGCGAGCGCTGCAGCTTCGACACGTTGCTCGGTACCTTCGGTCTGAGCCTGCCTGCGCTGGACCTGTTGGCGGTGATCGTGCGCGGAGCCGACACCGACCGGCTGGACCTGGCCGCGCCTGCTGCGGGTTTGCTGGCGGTGTCGCTGGGCATGTCACGCCTGAACGCGGACGACGACCACGCCATGCTGGAGGCCATGATGCCGGTGTACGACGCGCTCTATGCCTGGTGCGTGGACCAGGTGGGTGGCCCCGTCGAAACCCACCATTGGAAAGCACCATGACCGCCGCACGCAGCGTGAGCTTTTGGGAGGCTTTTCGCTTTTGGCTCAAACTGGGTTTCATCAGCTTTGGCGGTCCGGCAGGCCAGATCGCCGTGATGCACCGGGAGCTGGTGGAGAACAAGCGCTGGATCAGCGAGCAGCGGTTTTTGCATGCGCTGAACTACTGCATGCTGCTGCCCGGGCCAGAGGCGCAGCAACTCGCCACCTACATCGGCTGGCTGCTGCACCGCACCTGGGGCGGCGTGGTGGCGGGTGTGCTGTTTGTGTTGCCCTCTTTGGTGATCCTGATTGGTCTGAGCTGGGTCTACGTGGTGTACGGGCAGGTGGCTTGGGTGGCCGGTCTGCTCTACGGCATCAAGCCGGCGGTGGCGGCGCTGGTGCTGCACGCGGTGTTGCGCATCGGCGGCAAGACGCTGCGGACGCCTCGCCAAGCGCCGCTGCTCTGGGCCATTGCGCTGGTCAGTTTTGTGGCGCTGGCGGTGTTCGCGGTGCCGTTTCCAGCCGTCGTGTTGGTGGCTGCGCTGGTGGGCGGGTTGGTAGGTCGTTGGTGGCCATCGCAGTTCGCCCAAATCGGTGGCGCGCATTCGGCAGCCACCCACACCATCGCCCAGCTTGCGCCGGCAGTGATCGGCGACGATACCCCCACGCCGGACCACGCCCGCTTCCGCCGGTCGCGCTTGCTTTGGGTGCTGTTCGTCGGTTGGCTGTTGTGGGCGCTGCCGATGGCGGCGCTG
>JBIIQD010000169.1:0-5875 GCA_044342265.1 Hydrogenophaga sp.
CGGCGCTGGTGGTGACGCTACCGCTGGCGCTTCTGGAAGAAGAAACCATGCGATGGAACGCCGAACTGGCGGGAGCCATGGCATGGTCAGTGTTGGGGCTGACGTTGGGCGGCAGCTCTTTGCTCTACATGCTGATTCAGCGTGGTGCGGCGGCTTCAGTGACCAGCCTGATGTACCTGGTGCCGCCCAGCACGGCCATCATGGCTTGGCTGCTGTTTGCCGAACCCATCACGGTGACCACCCTCATCGGTACCGCGCTCACAGCCTTTGGCGTGAGTCTGGTGGTGCGGCCGGCGCGCTGACCGGACCCGGTTTCAGGTTTCGCCAGGGTTCGTCACGGAAGCGATCGGCCATGAATTCCACCAGCAAACGGATCCGGCGCGGCACCTGTGCGCGGTAAGGTGCGAGCCAGTGGATGTCGGCGTCGGGCATGGCGTGGTCGCGCAGTACCCGCACCAGCGCGCCGCTTTCCAGTTGCGGTGCGATGTCCCAGAGGCTGCGCAACATGATGCCGTGGCCGGCCAGACACCAGTCGCGCACCATTTCTCCCGAGTTGCTGGAGAGCGGTCCGCGCACCGGCGTGTGCTGAACTTCGGCTCCGACTTCGCGTTGCAGCCGCCAGTGGTCAAAACGCTGCCCAGGCCCGCCGCCGTTTTCGCGCACCACCAAGCAGGCGTGGGAGGCCAGGTCCTTCAGCGAGCGTGGTTCCCCCCGGGCTTTCAGGTAGGCAGGCGCCGCCACCAGCACCCGCTGGTTGGCCGCGAGCCGGCGCGAGACCCATTCGGCCGCTCGGTGACCTGGGGCGTTCCAGAGCCAGATGGCGCCGTCAAAACCCTCCACCGCCAGATCGGGTAACTGCTCGGTCAGCTGCAGCTGGATGTCCACCGCCGGGTGCCGCACCTGGAAATCCGCCAGCACCGGGCCCAGCCACAGGCGGCCAAAGCCGAAGGTGGCCGCGAGCCGTATCGGACCGGCCGGTTCGGTCTGGCGCTCGCGCAGTTCGGCCTCTACCTCGTCAAAGGCGCGCAGCAGTTCGCTGGCGCGCTCGCACAGCGTCTCGCCCTCGGTCGTCGGGCTGACGCGGCGAGTGGTGCGCTGGAACAGGCGCAGGCCGAGCCCTGCTTCCAGGGCGGCCAGGCGTTTGGTCACGGCCGAAGGCGCCACCCTTAGGGCACGTGCGGCCATCACCAGGCTGCCGTGCTGGCGCACGGCTAGCACGAGTTCGAGATCAGGGCGGTCCAATTATTTCCTTTTGAGAATGAATCAATTGCCAGATTATTGCCGTTTTGCAGATTACTCTTGCGTCCATGTTTTACGGCTTCCAGACCCACACCATGCACCGCGAGGGCGTGCGCCTGCATACGCGAGTGGCAGGAGAAGGGCCGCCGCCGCTGCCCGAGGCCCTGATCGCATCCGATCCCGAGCGAGACGTGCGCAGTGTCATGGGTGGCCGCCACGTCGGCATCGACCTGGATCACGACCGAACCGATGTGGCCGCAGGGCGTCGTCTGGCACAGCCGCTGCGCGTGCTCTGGGGCGAACACGGCGCTGTAGGGCGCTGCTTTGACGTTCTGTCACTCTGGCGTCAACGCGCCGATCACATCACCGGTCAGTCCCTGCCATGCGGCCACTACCTCGCCGAGGAATTGCCCGACCGGGTGATTGCCGAGGCCCTCACTTTTTTCGCATCCATCTGAAGGAGAGCACCATGAGCAAGACCCACCGCATCGCCGTCATCGCCGGCGACGGCATCGGCACCGAAGTCATGCCCGAAGGCATTCGTGTACTCGAAGCTGCGGCTTCGAAATTCAACATCCCGCTGCAGTTCGACCATTTCGATTTTTCGAGCTGCGCCTATTTCGAGAAGCACGGGAAGATGCTGCCCGACGACTGGAAAGACCGGATTGGCGGACACGATGCGATCTACTTCGGCGCAGTGGGCTGGCCCGACAAGGTACCGGACCATATCTCGCTCTGGGGTTCGTTGTTGATGTTTCGCCGCGAGTTCGACCAGTATGTGAACGTGCGCCCGGCGCGATTGATGCCCGGCGTGCGCGCCCCGGTGGTCCGGCGCGACGGCAGCCCGCGCGAGCCTGGCGAGATCGATATGGTGATCGTGCGCGAGAACACCGAAGGAGAGTATTCCAGCATCGGCGGACGCATGTACGGTGGCACCGAACGGGAGATCGTGGTGCAGGAGACCGTGATGTCCCGCATCGGTGTGGACCGTGTGTTGCGCCATGCCTTTGAGTTGGCGCGCTCGAGACCCAAGAAACACCTGACCAGCGCCACCAAGAGCAATGGCATCGCGATCACCATGCCATATTGGGACGAGCGCGTTGAGGCCATGGCCAAGGAGTACCCGGATGTGAAAGTCGACAAGTTTCACATCGACATCCTGACCGCCCACTTCGTGCAGCGGCCTGACTACTTCGATGTGGTGGTGGGCAGCAACCTGTTCGGTGACATCCTCTCCGATTTGGGGCCGGCCTGCACCGGCACCATCGGCATCGCGCCCAGTGCCAACCTCAACCCGACCCGCATGCACCCGTCATTGTTTGAGCCCGTTCACGGCTCGGCGCCCGACATTGCGGGGCAAGGCATTGCCAATCCCATTGGCCAAGTCTGGTGCGGCGCGATGATGCTGGACTTCCTGGGGCATCGCGTTGCACACGATGCGATCATGGGGGCCATCGAGTCCTGTCTGGCTCCAGGCAGCGACGCACCGCGCACCCGCGACCTCGGTGGCACCGCGGGCACGGTCGACCTTGGGCAGGCCATTGCGTGGGCCGTGCGCACGGCCCAGTCCGAGGCTTGAAGGGCGGGCGTACATCACGGTCTCGTCTCGGATTGACCCGGGAAACCGCATAGAATCTTGCCGTTCTGGCGTTCGTTGGGCATTTTGGCTGCGCCTGTATTGACAGTGGCGCAGCCCAGTGGGTCTAATGAAGATTCGCATGTGCAGGAAGATTTTCTGTACCAATGCGGCGCGAGACCCAACCAGAATATGCAGGCTGTGGCGTTCGGCAAGGTGCCGAAATGTGCCCGCCTGATGAAACGAACTTTTTAATTTTTAGAGGGGCCTTTTTGTGAATAAAACAGAACTCGTCGAGCACATCGCCAAGCATGCCGACATCTCCAAGGCAGCCGCCACGCGCGCCCTGGATTCGACCATCACCGCCATTCGCACCACGCTCAAAAAGGGCGGCACGGTATCTTTGGTTGGTTTCGGATCTTTTGCCGTGACCAAACGCCCCGCTCGCAAGGGCCGCAATCCCCGCACCGGAGCTGAGATTAAAATCAAGGCCGCCAAGGTGCCAAAGTTCCGTCCAGGCAAAGCCCTCAAAGACGCTCTGAATTGAGCACTGCCCAGTTTTCCCGGTGGGGTGCTTAGCTCAGTCGGTAGAGCGGCGCCCTTACAAGGCGTAGGTCGGCGGTTCGACCCCGTCAGCACCCACCACCACCAAAAAGGCGAACGCGGGTTCGCCTTTTTTGTTGTCGACACCACAATGTCGGCGTTTGTTTGATTTGCAGGGTTCCAGGCATGTTCGATTCCATCCGCAATCACAAGAAGTACCTCATGGGCTTCCTGCTGATCCTGATCATTCCTTCCTTTGTGCTGTTTGGTGTGCAGGGCTTCACCGACTTCAACCAGCGCGGTGAAACGGTGGCCACCGTCGATGGTGCCGACATCAGCAAAGGCGATTGGGATCAGGCACACCGTACGGAGTCGCAGCGGCTGCGCGAGCAGATGCCCAACATCGACGTGAAGCTGCTGGACAGCGACATCGCCAAGTACGCCACGCTCGAGCGCTTGGTGCGTGACAGGGTGCTGCAGGCGGCGGTGCAAAAAGACCACCTCTACACCAGCGATAGGCGCCTGGCGCGCGCGCTGCAGGACGATCCCAGCATTGCGGCGCTGCGCAAGGCCGATGGATCTCTGGACATTGAGCGTTATTCGCAGTTGGTCGCTCGCCAGGGGCTGACCACAGAAGGATATGAGGCAGGTGTGCGCTCTGACCTGTCGTTGCGACAGGTGTTGGCGGGTGTGCAGTCTACTGGCCTGGTGTCGCCTGCCGTGGCCCAGTTGTCTCTGAACGCGTTCTTTGAACGTCGCGAGGTGCGGGTGCTGCCGCTGGCCGCGAAGGACTTCGCGGGCAAGGTGACGCCGACCGAGGCGGAGATCGAACAGTTTTACAAGGACAACCAGTCGATGTTCCAGGCGCCTGAGCAGATTGATGCCGAGTACTTGGTGCTCGATGCCAGCGAACTGGCCAAGAGCCTAACCCTGAACGAAGACGACCTGAGGAAGTACTACCAGGAAAACGCGGCACGCCTGTCTGGCGACGAGGAGCGCCGCGCCAGCCACATTCTGCTTACTGCGCCAGCGAGTGCGCCCGCCGCCGAGCGCGACGCGATCAAGGCCAAGGCCCAAACGCTGCTGGAGCAGGTGCGCAAGGCCCCCGAGACATTTGCAGCTGTGGCCAAGGCCAACTCGCAGGACCCTGGCTCCGCGGCCAAAGGTGGTGACCTTGAGTTCTTTGGTCGCGGCGCGATGGTCAAGCCGTTTGAAGACGCGGTGTTCGGACTCAAGAAGGGTGAGATATCCAGCCTGGTGGAGACCGATTTTGGTTTCCACATCATCCAGTTAACCGATATCAAGGCGCCCAAGCAGAAGACCTTTGAAGAGATGCGCCCGCAGATCGAAGCGGACCTCAAGAAGCAAGAGGCACAAAAGCGTTTTGCGGAGAGCGCCGAAAGCTTCGGCAACTTGGTCTACGAACAGGCCGATAGTCTCAAGCCGGCCGCTGAGCGCTTCAAGTTGGAGGTCAAGAGCGCTAAGGCTCTGACCCGCCAGCCAGTGCCGGGTGCTGGCGTGTTGTCCAACCAGCGTTTGCTGGAAGCGCTGTTTGCGCCAGATTCGGTGCAGAGCAAGCGCAATACCGAAGCGATTGAAACTGCTTCGGGCCAGATGACGGCCGCGCGCGTGGTCAGCCATTCGCCGGCACGGACTTTGCCGCTGGCTGAGGTGCGCGACGCCGTGAGCATGCGTTTGGTGGCGCAGCGTGCCGCTCAACTGGCCAAGGCAGAGGGCGCCAAGAAGCTGGCCGCCCTCAAGGCGGGCAGCGATACCAGTGCCTTGCCCGCGTCGGTGGTGGTGGCACGAAACAGCCCGCAGGGCATTCCCACCCAAGTCCTCACGGCGGCGCTGAGCGCCGACCCCAAACAGCTGCCTGCCTGGGCAGGGGTCGACCTCGGTGACCAGGGCTATGCCATTGTGAAGATCGAGAAGGTGTTGCCGCGGGCGCCGGCGCCGGCCAACAACCAGGAGAACGAGCAATATGCGCAATGGTGGAACTCCGCAGAGTCACAAGCCCATTACGAAATGCTCAAGCAACGGTTCAAAGTCAAGATACTCGTTCCTGAGCCCAAGCCTTCAACGGACCCGCTATAATTGAAGGCTTGCGGTGGCTGTAGCTCAGTTGGTAGAGTCCAGGATTGTGATTCCTGTTGTCGTGGGTTCGAGCCCCATCAGCCACCCCAGAGATCCATGAACAAAGCCCGGTACTGCCGGGCTTTGTGTTTTCCAAGCCGACCGGCGATCCTGGCGCTCAGTTCACCATCACCAGCTTGCCCTTGACTGAGCGCGAACCCATGATCGCGTATGCCTTGTGCAGGTCCTTCATCTGCAGGGTCTGGTCGATTACCGGCTTGATCTGCCCCTTCATGTACATCGTGGCCAGTGTGTGCATCATTTGGGCATTGGCCTTGGGCTCGCGCCTGGCGAAGTCGCCCCAGAACACACCCACAATGCTGGCGCCCTTGAGCAGGGACAGGTTCAGCGGCAGGCTCGGGATCGGGCCGCTGGCAAAGC
>JBIIQD010000170.1:0-5869 GCA_044342265.1 Hydrogenophaga sp.
CGGTACTCGGGCCGGAAGTCGTGGCCCCACTGGCTCACGCAGTGCGCTTCGTCGATGGCGAACAGGCTTAACAGTGCTCGCTCGTGCAGCGAATCCAGCAGCGCGAGAAAACGCGGTGTGGTCAGCCGCTCCGGCGCGGCGTAGAGCAGCGTGATCTCGCCCTTGAGCAGGCGGCGCTCGATCTGCTGCGCTTCATCCTGCGTCAGGCTGGAGTTGAGGAAGGCCGCGTCGACGCCGGCTTCCATCAGTGCGCCCACCTGGTCGTGCATCAGCGCGATCAGTGGCGAGACCACGATGGCTACGCCGTGCCCCGCGCGCTGTCGCACGATGGCCGGGATCTGGTAACACAGGCTCTTGCCGCCACCGGTGGGCATGAGCACCAGCGCGTCGCCGCCTTCGCACACATGCGTGACGATACCGGCCTGCGGGCCTCGAAAGGCTTCGTAACCAAAGACCTCCTGCAGGACAGCCGCGCAGGCCTCCAGCGTTTCGCCCTCGGAGGAAATGTCGATCACATCTGTTCCCAGGGCAGGCCGTCGTGGCGCCAGCCGTTGAGGCTGCTGCGCTTGAAGTCATCGTCCAGGTCACCCTCGAAGCCATGCACCACATGCGCCACGTCGACGAACCCCACCGCCTCCAGCGCAGCGCCAGCGTCCAGGGTACGTTGCCCGCTGCGACAAATCAGCAGCACCGGGCGGTTCTTGTCACCCGCGTGGGTTGTCACGGCATCCGCAAAGGCCTTGGGGTTGGCCGTCAGCTCGGGGTACTCGTACCAGGCGACATGCACCACGCCGGGCGGGCGACCCACGTACAGCGACTCGATTTCCATGCGCACATCGACAAACAGCGGGGCATCCTGACCCAGCGCCGCCCGGCGCGAGGTCTCGGCCTGCAGCCAGGCCCAGGCTTGATTCGGAAGCAGGTGTTTCATGGGCCCGTATTGTCGGGCATGCATAGACCCCATCCTCTACGGCCCCCCGCGCGCTGCGGGTAGTCTCTGCGCTTGCTTCTGTTTCCCACTTCGCAGCCTCCAATGACCGCTCCCGCCCCTTCTGCTTACCCCCACCTGCTGGCTCCGCTGGACCTGGGATTTGCTGTGCTCAAGAACCGCG
Organism: Hydrogenophaga sp.; assembly: GCA_044342265.1. GTDB lineage: Bacteria > Pseudomonadota > Gammaproteobacteria > Burkholderiales > Burkholderiaceae_C > Hydrogenophaga. Next base: position 1,113 of record JBIIQD010000170.1, read on the forward strand.
TGCTCATGGGCTCCATGCACACCGGCCTGGAAGACGGGCGGGACCTCAGCAAACTCGCCGCCTATTTCCGCGAGCGCGCCGAGGGTGGTGTCGGCCTCATGGTCACCGGCGGCTTTTCGCCCAACGTGGCCGGCTGGACCAAGCCCTTTGCCGGCACCTTGTCCACCTCGGGCGCGGCCCGGCGGCACCGGGTGGTGACCGACGCGGTGCACCAGGCAGGCGGCAAGATCGCGCTGCAGATCCTGCACACCGGCCGCTACGGCTACCACCCGCTGGCGGTGGCGCCCTCGCGGCTGAAGTCGCCCATTTCGCCGTTCACGCCGTTTGCCCTGACCTCGCGCGGTGTCGAACGTCAGATCCGCGCCTTCGTCAACTGCGCGGCCAAGGCGCGCGAGGCCGGCTACGACGGGGTTGAGATCATGGGTTCCGAGGGCTACTTCATCAACCAGTTCCTTAGCCTGTCCACCAACCGGCGAGACGACGCCTGGGGTGGCGACTACAGCAACCGCATGCGACTGCCGCTGGAGATCGTGGCGCGCACGCGCGAAGCCGTCGGGCGCGACTTCATCATCATCTACCGCCTGTCCATGCTCGACCTGGTGCCCGGTGGCAGCAGCTGGGACGAGGTGGTGCAGCTGGGCACGGCCGTGGCCCGTGGCGGCGCCAGCATCATCAACACCGGCATCGGCTGGCACGAAGCGCGCATCCCGACCATCGCCACCAGCGTGCCTCGCGCCGCCTTTGCCTGGGTGACGCAAAAGATGAAGGCCGAGTTCGCGGCCGCTGGCATCACCACCCCGCTGGTCACCAGCAACCGCATCAACACCCCCGAGGTGGCCGAGCAGCTGCTGGCCGATGGCGCTGCCGACCTGGTGTCGATGGCGCGACCGCTGCTGGCCGACGCCGAGTTCGTCAACAAGGCCGCGCGCGGGCAGAGCGACCTGATCAACACCTGCATTGCCTGCAACCAGGCCTGCCTGGACCACGTGTTCGTGAACAAGACGGCCAGCTGCCTGGTCAACCCGCGCGCCTGCCGCGAGACCGAGCTGGTGTATCGCCCCGCCGCGCAGAAGAAGCGCATCGCCGTGGTCGGCGCCGGGCCGGCGGGCCTGACGGCCGCCACGCTGCTGGCCGAGCGTGGCCACGCGGTGCATCTGTTCGACGCCGCCCGCGAGATCGGCGGCCAGCTCAACATGGCCAAGCAGATTCCGGGCAAGGAAGAGTTCCACGAGATGCTGCGTTACTTCCGCCGCCGGGTGGAGGCCACCGGTGTGCAGCTGCAGCTGGGCCGCGCGGTGCAGGCGCAGGACCTGTCCGGTTTTGACGAGGTCATCATCGCCACCGGCGTGAGCCCGCGCGACCCGAAGATCCCCGGCCAGGACCACCCCAAGGTGCTCAGCTACATCGAGGTGCTGCGCGAGCACCAGCCGGTGGGCGAGCGCGTGGCCATCATCGGCGCGGGGGGCATCGGCTTTGACGTGGCAGAGTACCTGGTGCACAGCGGCCCATCGACCACGCTGGACCTGCCTGCCTGGCAGGCCGAATGGGGCGTGGCCGATCCCGAGCTGGCCACCGGCGGCCTGGCCACCACCTCACCCCAGGTGTCCGCCCCGGCACGCCAGGTCACCCTGCTGCAGCGCAAGGCGGGCAAGCTGGGCGCCGGTCTGGGCAAGACCACTGGCTGGATCCACCGCACCGCCTTGAAGCACAAGGAGGTGCAGATGATCGGCGGCGTGAATTACGAGCGCATCACCGACGAAGGCCTGTGGGTGACCCATGGCGAAAAGCGAGAGGACCCGACCTGCATCCCCTGCGACACCGTGGTGCTGTGCGCGGGCCAGTTGCCGCACCGCCCGTTGGTCAATGCGCTGGCCGCGCTGGGCAAGACGGCCCATGTGATCGGCGGGGCGCTGGAAGCGGGCGAGCTTGACGCCAAACGCGCGATCGATCAGGCGGCTAGGCTGGCGGCGACGCTCTAGGCACTAGAGGCTGCCCGTCCGGGCCGCGGCCAGGCTTTTCACCGCCGCCTCGATGGCCTCGGGCGCCAGGGCGGCGAAACCCAGCCGCCAGCCTTCCACCCGCGGCGCCGAGTGGTAGAGCGCGCCCAGACTGGGGGTGGCGATGCCGCGCTGTGCCGCCGCGCGCGTGAGCCGCTGTTCGCTGCCCGTCGGTAGGCGCACGGCCATCTGCAGACCGCCCCGGCTGTCCAGCGGCTCGGCCCAGGGCAGGTGGCCGTGCAGGGCCTGCCGCAGCGCGTCGCGCCGGCCGCGGTAGAGCTGGCGCATCAGCCGCAGGTGGGCCGCAAAGTGGCCCTGGTCCATGAAGTCGGCCGTCACCGCCTGCATGGGCTGCGAGGGGTGGCCATCGACGATGGTGCGCGCCGTCACCAGCGGCGCCACCAGCGCCTCGGGCAGCACCATGTAGGCCAGCCGCACCGACGGGAACAGCGACTTGGAGAAGGTGCCGATGTAGACCACCCGGCCCTGTTCGTCCAGTCCCTGCAGTGCGGGCGTGGGTTGGTGGTCGTAGAGGAATTCGCTGTCGTAGTCGTCCTCGATCAGCCAGGCGCCGCTGTCGTGGGCGTGGGCGATGAAGGCCAGCCGCCGCTCCAGCGACATGGCCCGCCCGGTGGGGAACTGGTGCGAGGGCGTGAGGTAGACCAGGCGCGGGGTGGGGCGGGTGGGGTCCAGCGTGGCGCCCTGCTCGTCCAGCGCCATGTCCACCAGCTGCGCGCCGGTGGCGGCAAAGGAGGTGCGCGCGCCCGGGTAGCCGGGGTCTTCCATCCACACCGCGTCACCCTCGTCCAGCAAGGTGGACGCCAGCAGCTGCAGCGCCTGCTGCGAACTGGTGAGCACCAGCACCTGCGCGGCCGTGCAGCGCACCCCGCGCGACTGCACCAGGTAGCGCGCAATGGCCTCGCGCAGCGCCGGCAGGCCCTGCGGGTCACCGTAGAACATCAGCGCCGCCGCGTCGCGCCGCAGCCGCCGCTGCATGAGCTGGCGCCACAGGTCGGTGGGAAAGGCCTGCAGGTCCGGGCTGCCGGCCACAAAGGCGCGCGGCCGGTCCGGCTCGGCACAGCCGCCGGTATCCACCATGCGCTGGCCGCGTTGCGACAGCAGCGCGCTGCCCGCCGGCGCCACCCGCCCTGCTGCGGCGCGCACCGCCGCGCGCGTGGCTGCGGCCCCCATGTCGATGGCGATGAAGCTGCCCTGGCCGACCTGGCGGCGCAGGTAGCCCTCGGTTTCCAGCTGGGCGTAGGCGGCCTCCACCGTCACGCGCGAGAGGCCCAGGTCCTGCGCCAGGTCGCGGCTGCTGGGCAGGCGCTCGCCCAGCCGGGCCTGGCCGCTGCGCACCGCCTCGCGCAGGGCGGCGCACAGGCGCTCGCGCCGGCCGCTGCCGGTCTGGCCGTCGAACAGGGTGAGCAGCAGGCGCGGCTTCATGGTCTGACTTGGACTTATCTAGTGTGAAATATTGGCATTATGGATAAGACCAAGACCGCGCACACTGCAGCCATCGCCACCCCTTGAACCACAGAGGAACCCCATGTCACACACCAGCGCCCCTGTCTCCAACGTCCTGTCCTTTCCCGCCCCCACGCCCGAACAGTCGCGCGACTTCATGGCCGCCAAGCTCGGCTACCACGCCGACGCCTGGGACGTGGCCGAAGACCTGCGCAACAGCATCGACGCCATCGTCGTCATCGACACCCGATCGCCCGCGCACTACGCCGCCGGCCACGTGCCCGGCGCCATCAGCTTCCCGCACCGCACCATGGACGAGCAGAGCACCGCCCAACTTGACCGCAGCAAGGTCTACATCACCTATTGCGACGGCATCGGCTGCAACGGCTCGACCAAGGGCGCTTACAAGCTGGCGCGGCTGGGCTTCCAGGTCAAGGAAATGCTGGGCGGGCTGGACTTCTGGATCCGCGACGGACAGCCCGTGGCCACCGGCCCCGAGCGCGGCCAGATGCCGGCCGCCCGCCCCGCCATCGAGTGCGCATGCTGAACCGACGCCAGCCCCCCGCGGGCTGGGCAGTGCGTCCGGCCCGCGCCACCGACGCCCTGACCCTGGCGCGGCTGTGCGCGGCCCATGCGGCCTACGAGCGCATCCCGTACTCACCGCAGGGCCACGCCGAACGCCTGGCCGACGCGCTGGACACCTGTCGCCTGCGCGCCTGGCTGGGGTGGCTGGGTGCCGATGCGGTGGGCTACGCCAGCGCCACGCCGGACTTCTCCACCCTGGCCGGCGCCCCGTTCCTGCACCTGGACTGCCTGTACCTGGAACCGGCGGCTCGCGGCCTGGGGCTGGGCCGAGAGCTGCTGGCCGCCGTGGCCGGCCACGCCCGTGCCCTGGGCTGCACCCAGCTGCAGTGGCAGACCCCGGTGTGGAACGCCGACGCGATCCGCTTCTACAACCGGCTGGGCGCCACGCGCCTGGAGAAGCAGCGCTACACACTGGCGCTGTGACGCCCTGGCCAAGCCCTCACCAGGCAGGGGACGGTGCCCAGCTTCCTACAATCGCGGGATTATGAAAACGCCCATCTACACCCGCGCCCAGGCGCTGCCCGCCATCCTCTCGCAACGCATCGCTGTGCTCGACGGCGCCATGGGCACCATGATCCAGCGCTTCAAGCTGGGCGAAGCCCAGTACCGGGGCGAGCGCTTCAAAGACTTCCACAAAGACGTCAAAGGCAACAACGAGCTGCTGAGCCTCACCCGCCCGGACGTGATCCGCGACATCCACGAGGGCTACCT
>JBIIQD010000598.1:0-5860 GCA_044342265.1 Hydrogenophaga sp.
CCGCTGGGCAGCTGCACCATGAAGCTGAACGCGACCAGCGAGATGATCCCCATCACCTGGCCCGAGTTCGCGCACATGCACCCATTCGCTCCCGCCGAGCAGATGCAAGGCTACCGATTGCTGGACGAACAACTGCGCGCCTGGCTCTGCCAGGCCACGGGTTATGCCGGCATCAGCCTGCAGCCCAACGCAGGTTCGCAGGGCGAATACGCCGGCCTGCTGGCCATCCAGGGCTACCACGCCTCGCGCGGCGAGAGCCACCGCAATATCTGCCTGATTCCCAGCAGCGCCCACGGCACCAACCCGGCCAGCGCCCAGATGGTGGGCATGACGGTGGTGGTGACCCAGTGCGACGAGAACGGCAACGTGGACATGGCCGACCTCCAGGCCAAGTGCGAGCAGCACAGCGCGAACCTGGCCGCGGTGATGATCACCTACCCCAGCACGCACGGCGTGTTCGAGACAACCGTCAAAGAACTCTGCGCGCTGGTGCACCAGCACGGCGGCCGCGTCTACGTGGACGGTGCCAACATGAACGCGCTGGTGGGTGTGGCGGCGCCAGGCGAGTTCGGCGGCGACGTGAGCCACCTGAACCTGCACAAGACCTTCTGCATCCCGCACGGCGGCGGCGGCCCGGGTGTCGGCCCGGTGTGTGTGGTGGCTGATCTTGTACCGTTCCTGCCGGGCCATGCCACCGGCGGCGTCAAGGGTGGCGTGGGTGCGGTCAGCGCCGCTCCCTTGGGCAATGCCGCCGTGCTACCCATCAGCTGGATGTACATCCGCATGATGGGCGCCGAGGGTTTGAAGCACGCGACCGAGGCGGCGATTCTGAGTGCCAACTACATCAGCAAGCGCCTGAAGGACCACTACCCCACGCTGTACGCCTCGGCCAACGGCCACGTGGCGCACGAATGCATCCTGGATCTGCGGCAACTCAAGGAGACCAGCGGCGTGATGGCCGAGGACGTGGCCAAGCGCCTGATGGACCACGGCTTCCACGCGCCGACGCTTTCTTTCCCGGTGGCCAACACGCTGATGGTCGAGCCGACCGAGAGCGAGACGCTGGACGAGCTGGACCGTTTCATCGACGCGATGATCGCGATCCGCAACGAGATCCGCCGCATCGAAGCCGGCGAGTGGCCGCGCGACGACAACCCGCTGAAGAACGCGCCGCACACCGCGGCCAGCGTGCTCAAGGGCGACTGGACACACCCTTATTCGCGCGAGGTGGCGGTGGCCGCCCAGGGCCACGCCGTGAACACCAAGTACTGGCCGTCGGTGGGCCGGGTGGACAACGTCTACGGCGACCGCAACCTGTTCTGCAGCTGCGTGCCGGTAGGCGAGCTGGCCTGACCGACCCACAGGCTGTGACGCACAGGGCGCCGATGGCGCCCTTTTTCATGCCTCGCGTGGCGCCTGGAACCGTTGCACCCACCCCGGCAGCTGCTCGCGCAGGATGCGCAGGGCGGGCGCTTCCTGCCGTTGCGCGAGCGTCACCAGGCCGAAACGCGCCGTGGCGTCCAGCGGCGGGGCCAGGTCCAGCCGGACCAGGCCTTCGGCTGCGGCCTCTGCCGTGAGCACGATGGCCTGGCTGCGCCGCGCGACCTCGACGATGTTCAGCGTCTCGTCGCTGCGCAGGGTCACCATGTCGTCCGGGTTGGCCCGAGGGCCGTAGCGCCCGATCAGCAGGCGCGCGACCTCGTCGCTCAGCGGCGTGGATGCCACCGGGTAGGCCAGCACGTCGTCGATGGTGACCGGCTCGCCCCGCTGCGCCAGCGGGTGGTCGGGCCGCAACAGAAACCCGGCCGCCAGCTCAAAGCTCAGGGCGATCTGCAGGTCGGCCGACGGCCGAACCGATCGCACATCCACCACCGCCGCGTCCAGCAACTGTTCGCGCAGCGCGTCGATCAGCACCCCGGTGTTGCCGCGCGAAATCTGCAGTTGCAGTCGGGGGTGGTGCTCGGCCATGTGCAGCATGAGCGGGGTGGACAACAGCGCACCGGGCCCCGAGCTGAGGCCGACGCGCAGGCTGCCGATCAGGCCCGCATGCAGTCCTTTGCCGGTTTGCTTCAAGGCGTCGGCGTCAGCCACCAGGCGCCGGGCGCGTTGCAGCACCTCGTGGCCGAACGGTGTGAGCGCGATGCGGCGGCCCAGCCGGTCGAACAGCCGCCCGCCGAGCTCGTCTTCCAGCGCCTGGATGCTGCGGGTGAGCGCGGGCTGCGTGAGGTACAGCGCCTTGGAAGCCTGCACAAAAGCGCCCTGCTCGGCCAGCACCACGAAGTGCCGCAGTTGCACCAGCGTCATCCAAAACCTCCATTCAAAGTCATGGTTCGTTGCTCATCAATGCATTGGACTTTAAATCAAGCGCTCCCTAACATGCAACAAAGTTCATGTTTCAGGAGCGCTTTGCATGGATCGACTCAGTGACGCAGCGGTACAGGCCTTCACCCGCCTGCGCCGCGACATCCACCAACACCCGGAGCTGGCCTTCAACGAGCGCCGCACCGCCGCGTTGGTGGCGGCCCAGCTGGGCGCCTGGGGCTACCAGGTCACCACCGGCCTGGGCGGCACCGGTGTGGTGGGTCAGCTCAAACGCGGCACTTCGCAGCGCAGCATCGGCCTGCGCGCCGACATGGACGCGCTGCCCATCGCCGAAGCCACCGGCGCGGCCTGGGCGAGTTGCACCCACGGCGTGATGCACGCCTGTGGCCACGACGGCCACACCGCCATGCTGCTGGCCGCCGCCCAGCACTTGGCCCAGCAGGGCCGCTTCGACGGCACGCTGAACCTGATCTTCCAGCCGGCCGAAGAAGGCGGCGGCGGCGCGCTGAAGATGATGGAAGACGGCCTGTTCGAGCGCTTCCCCTGCGACGCCATCTTCGCCATGCACAACATGCCCGGCTACCCGCAAGGGCAGCTGGTGTTCCGCAGCGGGCCGGTCCTGGCCTCGTCGGACTACGCCACCGTCATGTTGCACGGCCAGGGCGGCCACGGCGCCATGCCCCACAAGGCGACCGACGTGGTGGTGGCTGCGGCCTCGTTGATCATGGCGCTGCAGACCGTGGTGTCGCGCTCGGTGGACCCGCTGCAGCCCGCCGTGGTCACGGTGGGTGCGGTGCACGCGGGCGAGGCCAACAACGTGATCCCGGCTGAAGCGCGGCTGGAGATCAGCGTGCGCGCGCTGGACCCGCAGGTGCGGCGCAGCATGGAGCAGCGCATCCGCGAACTGGTGCAGCTGCAGGCGCAGAGCTTCGGCGTGCGCGCCGAGATCGCCTGGCGGCCCGGATATGCGGTTCTGGTCAACGACGCCCAGCAGACCGCCCGCGCGCTGGCGGTAGCGCAGCAGCATTTCCCCGCCGAGCAGATCAACCCGCAAGGCCCGATGCTGACCGGCAGCGAGGACTTCGCCTTCATGCTCGAACGTGTGCCGGGCAGCTACCTGTTCATCGGCAACGGCGCCGACGGCGAACCGGGCGCCTGCATGGTCCACAACCCGGCCTACGACTTCAACGACCTGAAGATCGCCCCCGGCGCGGCCTATTGGATCGCACTGGTCAACGAGCTGCTTTCCCCCACCCACCCCTGAGACCACACCCGAGGAGACAACCCCATGAACGCTCGCATCCGCATCCAGGCCCTGCTCGCAGGCGCCGCCCTGCCCATCGTCGGCCTGATGGCCGTCGGCAACGTCGCCCACGCCCAGGCCTTCCCCAGCAAACCCATCAGCTTCGTCGTGCCGTACCCGGCCGGCGGCCCCTCGGACTTTTTCGCGCGCCAGCTGCAACCCGCGGCCAGCCAGGCCCTGGGGCAAAGTCTCATCGTGGAGAACGTCGGCGGTGCCAGCGGCACCATCGGCGTGTCGCGCGCGCTGACCGCCCCAGCCGATGGTCACGCGCTGATCATGGGCTCGCCGATGGAACTGATCCTCGCGCCCATGGCCATCCAGGGTGTGCGCTACAAGGCGGAAGACATGAAGCTGGTGGCCCACGTCGCCTCCACCAGCACCATCCTCGCGGTGCGCAGCAACCTGGGCGTGAACAACGTGGCCGAGCTGATCGCGCTGGCAAAAAACTCGGCCAACCGCCCGTTGAGCTATGGCAGCGTCGGCAACGGATCGCTGTACCACATCATCGGTGAGAAGTTTTCTCAGCTGGCCCGCGTGCCGCTCACCCACGTGCCCTACCGAGGCATCGCCCCGCTGGTCACCGACCTGATGGGCGGCCAGATCGACATCGCCTTCCTGCCGATGGCCGGATCGGTGATGCAGACCATCAACGAAGGCAAGGTGCGCGGGCTGGCCGTCACCGCCAAGCAACCGCACCCGCTGTTCAGCAACTACCCGGCCCTGGCCGCCATGCCAGGCATGGACGCGATGCAGTTCGACATCTGGGCAGGCATCCAGGTTCACAAAGACACCCCCGATGCGGTCGTTCAACGCCTGAACCAGGCTTTCATGACGGCCGCCCAAACCCCGGAGGTTCGCAAGGCGCTGGAAACGTCGGGCAACCAGGTCTCGCCGGCGCGCAGCCCTGCTGAACTGGCCAATCTGTACAAACAGGAGATCGACCGCTTCCGCGCCATTGCCAAGAGCATCAACCTGCAGGCGCAAGCGGCGCAGTAAACAAAGAGCCCACCCATGCGCTGAGCTCATGCCCGGCGCTTAGAATGCATTCCGTTGATCGGGAGAGACCGGCACCCTCAGGGGAAGTCGGCGCCGAAGGAGCAACCGCCCCGGAAACTCTCAGGCAAAAGGACCGATCGACGCACTGCGCCCATCACGGCGCACAACTCTGAAGAGTGGCCAGGATTCGTCGTCCCGGCCCACCGCAGGAGCAAGCCAGCCCCGGCTCAACGCAGGGGCTGGTGAATCTCTCAGGTCACAAACAGAGGGGGTCATGGCCCGCACACGGTGTGCGGGGCGTGCCCCTTTGTTTGACGGCTTTCAAAGAGATTCCCATGGCACAACACCTCATCGTCATCGGCGGCGGCATCACCGGCGTCACCAGCGCCTACGCCCTGGCCCGTCAGGGTCACCGGGTCACCCTGATCGAAAAACACCGCTACGCAGGCATGGAAACCAGCCATGCCAACGGCGGCCAACTCTCGGCCTCCAACGCCGAAACCTGGACCCACCCGTCCACCCTGCTCAAGGGCATCAAGTGGATGCTCAAGGCCGACGCACCGCTGCTGGTCAACCCCAAGCCGAGCTGGCACAAGCTCAGCTGGTTCGCCGAATTCGCTGCCAACATTCCCAAGTACCGCGACAACACGATTGCCACCACGAAACTGGCCATCGCCGCACGCGAGCACCTGTTCGGCTGGGCGCAGGCCGAGGGCATCGACTTCGACCTGAAGCAACAAGGCATCCTGCACATCTACCGCGACAAGGCCGGCTTCGACCACGCGGGCGAGGTGTCGAAACTGCTCGCCGTTGGCGGCCTGCCGCGCCGCGCCGTCACGCCCGACGAGATGCGCGCCATCGAACCCACGCTGACAGGCGACTTTTATGGTGGCTACTTCACCGAGAGCGACAGCACCGGCGACATCCACAAGTTCACCCACGGCCTGAGCCTTGCGTGCGAGCGCCTGGGCGTGAAGCTGCTGACTGGCCACAGCGTGGCGCGCGCACAGAGCGATGGCAGCACCGCGAAGGTCACGCTGTCGAACGGCGACGTGGTGATCGGTGACGCGGTGGTGGTCTGCGCCGGCGTGCACAGCCGGGCGCTGGGCGCGCAACTCGGCGACCGCCTCAACGTCTACCCGGTCAAGGGCTATTCCATCACCGTGATGCTGAACGACGAGCAGAGCCAGATGGCCGCGCCGCAGGTGAGCCTGCTCGACGACGAGACCAAACTGGTCA
>JBIIQD010000171.1:0-5857 GCA_044342265.1 Hydrogenophaga sp.
TGAAGCCATCAACCACGATCACGCGGCGCTCAGCCGCCGCCTGCAGCACCGCCCCCACCATGGTCGCGATCTCGAAGCCACCGAATGCGGCGAGCGCCGTCAGCGGGTCGGTCGCACCAGGGTGGCGGGCCAGCACCTGGCGCAGGATGCCGATCTTGCGCTGCACCGCCTCAGCGTCCAGGCCGGTGCCGGCCCCGGTGCAGTCCACGATGTCCAGCCCGGCCATGCGGCTCATCAGCAGCGAGGCCGCCGATGTGTTGCCGATGCCCATCTCGCCCAGCAGCAAGGCGTTGCCCGGCAGGTCCTTGACCAGCGCAGCGCCGTTGCGCAGCGCCTCGTCGCGTTGCGTATCGTTCATGGCGGGGCCTTCCAGCGCGTCCGCCGTACCCGCAGCCACCTTGCGAGTCTGCAAGCCTGCTCGCTTCGCAAATTCGTGCCGCACGCCGCAGTCGACCACGGTCAGGCCTATGCCATGCTGGCGCGCCAGCACACTGACCGCCGCACCGCCAGCGAGGAAGTTTTCGACCATCTGCCAGGTCACGTCACTAGGGTACGCCGATACGCCGCGCGCGGCCAAGCCGTGGTCGCCCGCGAACACCACCAGTTGCGGGTCCTGCAGCACAGGCGCTTCGCTGCCCAGTATCAGACCGATGCGCCACGCCAGACGCTCGATCTGACCGAGTGAGCCGACCGGCTTGGTCTTGTTGTCCAGCAGGTGCTGCAGGCGCGCCGCGAGTGCCGGCTGGGCAATGTCGTCGAGGGTGGGCACGGTGTATGGCATGTCAGTTCCTTCGGATCAGATCATCGAGCACACCCGGCTCGACGTGTTGTTCGATGAAGTCAGCCAGGCCATCGAACACGGTCTCCAGCGTCGGCACGGTGGCGCCAAAGAGCGCCCGCAGCACGGCCGGATCTTCGAACAGGCCATGCAGGTAGCAACCCAGCACGTTGCCGGCGGCGTTCTGCCAGGCCAGGCCGGACATGACCTCGCGCGCGAGATCGCCCCGGGCGGCCATGGCCGGATGTTGCGCCGTCTGGCCGTGGTGGATTTCGTAGCCCGAGACGCCCAAGCCCGACAGCGCGGCCCAGGGGCCGTTCAGCTCGCCAAAGCAGGCGATGGTGCGGCGCACGGTCTTGTCGGCGTCGAAGTTGGTCACCAGTGGCAACAGGCCCAGGCCGGGCGCGTTGCCCAGATCCATCGGTTCAACACCGTGGGTATCGATCAGCGCTTCGCCCAGCACCTGCAACCCGCCGCAGACGCCCAGCACCGCCCTGCCCTGGCCGGCGTGGTCAGCGACGGCCTGGTCCAGCCCCTGCGCGCGCAGCCACTGCAAGTCGGCCGCAGTGGCCTTGGAGCCGGGCAGCACGATCCAGTCCGCGCCGGCGCAGTCGGCCGGCGTGCGCGCCCAGACCAGGCGCACGCCCGGCACGTTCCTGAGCGGCTGGAATTCGTCCAGGTTGCTGATGCGTGGCCAGGCGATCACGGCGATAGTCTTGGTCACCTCACCGGAGGCCCGCGTTCGGTCATCGAAGACGCCATCCTCTTCCGGCAGGCCGTGCTGCCACCACATGGGCAGTGTGGCGACCACCGGCACGCCGGTCAGGTCTTGCAGCATCTGTGGCGCGGGTGCCAGCAGTGCTGCATCGCCGCGAAACTTGTTGAGCACAAAGCCTTGGATCAAGGCACGCTCGTTTTCGGGCAACAACGCCCAGGTGCCACACAGGTGCGCGAAGGCACCGCCCCGGTCGATATCGGTCACCAGCAGGCAGCGCGCCTGCGCGTACCGGGCCACGCGCATGTTCACGATGTCGCTGGAGTGCAGATTGATCTCGGCCGGTGACCCGGCGCCCTCGATCACCACCACGTCATTCTCGGCCCGCAAGGCATCCAGCGCGGCGACGATGTGCGGCCAGACCTTCTCGCTGCGACCGCGCCAGGGCATGTCGCTCAGCTCGCGGTTGACCTCGCCCATCAGCACCACCTGGCTGCGCGTGTCGGCCTCGGGCTTGAGCAGCAGCGGGTTCATGCGCAGATCGGGCTCGGCTTTGGCCGCGAGAGACTGGAAATACTGCGCGGAGCCGATTTCGCCTCCGCGTGCCCACGCTGTGCCATCTGCAGCACGATGCGCCGCCGGGCCGCCCCTAGGCGCATCAGCCCCCTCTGGGAACAGCGACCCGCGCGAGCGCTTGAGCGTGGGAGCCACCACCCTGGCGTTGTTGCTCATGTTCTGCGCCTTGAATGGCGCCACCTTGAGTCCTTGCCGCGCGTAGTGGCGGCACAGCGCCGTGGTGACCCAGCTTTTGCCCGCGCCGCTGGTCGTGCCCAGCACCATCACGCACACAGCGGTCATGTGCTCAGCTCCTGTATTGATGTCAGCGCTTCTCCCAGGGCCGCTTGGGCGTCGGGGGGCAGCACACCCAGGCGCCAGTGGTCGGGCAAGCCCATGGCAGTGGTGTCGCGCAACTTGATGCCGCGTGCACGCAGCGCGGTTGAGTCGACCGGGCGCGGCGCGCGGGCGCACACGTAGTTGGCGTCGCTGGGCAGCCACTGCCAACCGAGGGCTTGCAGCGATGCCAGCTGCTCGGTCTTCCAGCGCGACAGCAACAGCCGACTCTGCGCCAGCCAGTGCTGCGTGTCGGACCTCACCCAGGCCGTGAGCATGGCCACCGCGTGCGCGCCCAGCCGCCAAGACGGTACCAACTGATCCGTCCGCTGCGCCAGCGCCACCAGCACACCGCCACCCAGCACAGCGGCGCCAAATGGCAGAAGTGCCGATGCCTCCATCAGTCCTCGATCCCGCGCTGGGCTGGAACACCGGCGTTGAACGCGTGCTTGATCTTGGTCATCTCGGTCACCGTGTCGGCCAGCTCAATGATCTCTGGCGGGCAGCGGCGGCCGGTCAGGCAAACGTGCACATGCGCTGGCCGCTCGCGCAGGGTCTGCAACACACCTTCCAGCGGCAGCCATCCGTAGATCAGTGGGTAGGTGATCTCGTCGAGCACCACCAGAAAGTGCTCGCCGCCCAGAATGGTGGCGCGGGCCCTGTCCCAGCCATCGCGCGCCAGTTGGGCGGAATGCTCCAGATCCTGGCTCTTCCAGCTGAAGCCATCGCCCAGCCCTTCAATGGGAATGCCGATCTGCTCGAACATACGGTGCTCACCAAACCGGGCCGAGGGAACCTTCATGAACTGATAGATCTTCACCGCCTTGCTGCGGCCATGCGCACGCAAAGCCAGCCCGAAAGCGGCGGTGCTTTTGCCCTTGCCATCGCCGGTATTCACGATCACAAGGCCTCGGCGCTCGCCATCGGGTTTGTCGTAAGGCTTGTCGGTCGGTGGCGTTTCAATTTGCATGGTTGGATGGGTCTCAGGCTTTCAAACTGGGTAGCGCCACCCACTGCCCTTGCAGTGCATGGACGGCGATACGGTGGTCAAACACCGCCTCCAGCGCACGGTGAGTGGCAGGGTCGGCACAAGCGCCCCGGTGCGTGATGCGGCCTTGCGCCATCACCACCATGTCGTCGGCATGCAGCGCCATGCCGATCTCGTGCAGCACGCTCACCACCGTCTTGCCTTGTTTCACCAGCATCTGCACGATGGACAGCCAGTCGGCCTGGTGCGGCGGGTCGAGGTTGGCGAGAGGCTCGTCCATCAGCAAGACCTGGGCTTGCACCGCCAAGGCCCGCGCCAGCAACACGCGCTGGCGCTCGCCGGCAGAAAGCTGCCCCAGCGACCGGGCGCGCCAGTCCCAAGCCTGGGTGGCGCGCAAGGCGCGTTCCACAGCGACGAGGTCGGCGGCGCTGGGCGGACTCAGCCAGGCCTGGTGCGGCAGGCGCCCGAGCATGGCCACGTCCCACACGGTGAGGTCGTCGCCACTGGCTTCGTTCTGGCCCAGCCACGCCAGATGCTGCGCCCGCTGGCGGCTCGGCCAGTCGGCCAGTGGACGGCCCAACAGCGCCACCTGCCCGCTGTACGGCAGCAGACCCGCCAGGGCCTTGAGCAGCGTGGACTTGCCCGCGCCGTTGGGACCGACGATGCTGGTCCAGCGCGCGCCCGGCAGGGCCAGGGAAATGGCGTGCAGTATCTCGGCGTCGCCCAGGCGGGCACTCAGGTTGCGGACTTCTAGCGCGTGTGGGTTTGGATTCACAACCCTGCCCCCCGCGACCCGATGGCACTGCGCCGCATCAGCCACAGCAGATAGCCACCGCCCAGCACCGCGGTGAGCACACCCACCGGCAACTCCTGCGGCGCGATCAGCCAGCGGGCCAGTGTGTCGGCCGCCATCAGCAACACGCCACCCATGACGCTGGAGAGCAGCATCAACCGGGCGCTGGTGGTCTTGACGAGGGACCGCACGAGGTGCGGCGCGGCCAGGCCCACAAAGGCAATCAAGCCGGTCTGTGCCACGGCAGTGCCGGTGGCCAAAGCCAACACCACCACCAAGGCGGCACGCATCGGCCCCAACGGGAGGCCCAGGCTGCGCGCGGTGGCGTCGCCCAGGCTCAGGCCGTCGAGCACGCGCGCCAGCAGCCACGCCGCCAGCGTGCAGAAAAGCCACACCGAGGCCATCAGCGCGCAGGCGGTCCAGCCCACAAAACTGGTGGAGCCGAGCATGAAGGCCTGCATGGCCTGCAAAGACTCGGGCGAGAACAACAACACCATCTGCGTCACGGCGCCCAGCACCACACCCACCACCACGCCCGCCAACAGCAGCCGCAAGGTGTGCTGCACACCGCGCGACAACAACAGCGTCAACAGCACCGCCAACACCGCACCGGCGAAGGCCGCGCCGGTCAGCCCCAGGCGCACCCAGACACTGCTGGAAAACACGCTGACCGACACCTCGCTGTTCATCATGCCGGCACCCAGCATGCCGGCGCCACCGCCCATGGCCGCCAGCGCCATGGCCACCCCCAGCGAGGCGCCCGACGCGCTGCCGAGCAAAAACGGATCGGCCAACGGATTGCGAAACAGGCCCTGCGCCAACGCACCCGCCAGGCCCAGCAAAGCCCCCGCCGCCCAGGCGCCCACGGTGCGCGGCAAGCGGATCTCCCACACGATCTGTTGCGCCATGGCGGTGGCGGCTGGGTCCAGTTGCGGGTTCAGCAAGGAGCCGACCAGATTCTCAAACCCGGCGCTGCCCACACACACGCCCAGCACGGCCAGCGCCAGCGCAGCGAGCACAAGCGCGGCCACCAGCCCAGACGCTCGGCGTGCGTTCATGGTTGACCCCCACGCTCCACCGCTGCGCGGGTCGCTGCCCCCCGAGAGGGCTGATCCGGCTTGGGACGGCCCCGCGCCAGATCTTTCACGGCGCCATCCTCTTTTGTAACGCGCCCGGCGCCTTCTCAGCCAAGCAGCGCGCCATCAACCGCGCGCCTTCGGCCATGCGCGGGCCCGGTCGCACCAGGGTGTCGGACTCATCGGCCGAGAACACACAGAGGTGCTGACCACGCAGGGCGCGCATGCCCATCCAGCCGGGGCGCTGGCCCATGCCGTCTTCGCTGCGCTCGCCGACCATGATCAAGTCCGGGTTGGCGCGCACGACGAACTCCGGGTTGAGTTTGGGGAACGGCCCCAGCGCGGCGGGCACGATGTTCTTCGCACCCAGGCGCGTCAGCGTCTCGCCGATGAACGAGTTTTCTCCAGCAGCGTAGGGCGCGGCGTTGACCTCGAAATACACCCGGGTTCCGCGCACCGATTGCGGCAGCGACTGCGCCGCCGCCATCACTGCCGCGTCGATGGCCCGCCAGATGCGTTGGGTGTCTGTTACCTCCAGCAACTGGCCGATCCTGAGCATCACGCGCTGCACATCGGCGTGCGTCTTGGGTTCCAGCGCCACGACCTTCACGCCCAA
>JBIIQD010000172.1:0-5845 GCA_044342265.1 Hydrogenophaga sp.
TGCCCAGGGTCTCTTCGCCGCCATCCAGCAGCGATCGGGTGGCAATGAAGGCCATCTCCCGCGCATAGTCAATCTGTGTCAGACGCGCAAGCTCGCTGTGCTCGATGCTGCGACGGCTGTAGAACACGCGCAACCGGATGTCCTCCGGGTCTAATCGCTCCAGAAAGGCACGGTGCTGAGGTTCGTCTTCGGGGCGGATAGGGCGCAGCGTGATGGCCTGTTCCTTCCAGTGCAAGATCTCGACCAGTTCAACCGGGTAAGGCTGTATCGCGAAACTCGCCGCACCTGCCGGGCATGTGGCCGAGATCCGTACTCGGGCGTCCAGCGCGATCGCGCCTTCGTGGTTGGTCAGCAGCGGATTGATGTCCAGTTCGGCGATTTCTGGTATTTCGGCGAGCAGCTGCGAGACACAGACCAGTACCTGGGCAACAGCGTCGATATTGGCTGCCGGTTCATCCCGATAACCCTGAAGAAGGCCGTGGATGCGGGTGCGGCTGATCTGTGCCAGCGCCAGCGGCGTGTTCAGCGGCGGCAGGGCCAGCGACCGGTCGGCCAGCACCTCAACCGCTGTACCGCCGGCACCAAACAGGATCACTGGGCCAAACAGCCGATCTACGCTGGCCCCCACGATCAGTTCGTGTGCGTGCTTCTTGCGCACCATTGGCTGCACGGTAAAGCCCTGCACATCGGCGTCGGGCCGAAGCTCACGCACGCGCTGCAACATGGACTCGCATACCTGTCGGACCTCAGCGGCCGAGCCGATGTTCAGTCGCACGCCGCCGACATCGCTCTTGTGCGAAATGGAGTGCGACAGAATCTTGACCACAACCGGATAGCCCATGGCGTCGGCGGCAGCTTCGGCTGCGGTGGCGCTGGCCTCGACCACGAGCGTCGGGACCACCGGCAGACCCGCAGCGGTCAGCAACGCCTTGGCCTCCGGCTCGGTAAGGATCTCGCGGCCTTCGACCAGCACAGCATCCACAATGCCACGAATCGCGGACATGTCGATGGCCTGGGTTGCATCCCGCGCCGGCGGCGTTTGCAGCAGCTCGACCTGGTGCTGGCGATAGGTGCGCAGTAAGGAGAAGGCGCGCACCGCCTCCTCCGGGGTGTTGTAGTCGGGGACACCCGCGGCTCGGCAGGTCTGACGGGCCTGGGCCACGGCCTGTTCGCCCAACCAGCAGCCAAGCACCCGCCGGGGCGTGGAACTCAGCTGCGGCAGCACCGCAGCAGCGATATCGCTGCTGGGTACGATGGCCGTAGGCGCATGAATGAACAGCACGGCACTGCTTGCGTCCTGCGCCAGCGCATCCAGTGCTGCGACGTATCGCTGGGCCGGTGCGTCACCGATGATGTCCACCGGATTGGCGTGCGACCAGTTGGAGGGCAGCACGGCATCCAGCCGAGCAAGCATGGCTGCGTCCAGCGGGGCCAGCGGCACGCCCAGCGCAGATGCTTCGTCAGTCGCCATGACGCCGGCGCCGCCGCCGTTCGTCAGCACCATCAGGCGTTCTGACGGACCGTCGCGAAATCGCGCCAGCGTTTCGGCTGCAAGAAACAGATCGGCCAGGGTGAGCACGCGCAACATACCAGCACGCGCAATGGCGGCGTCGAACACTGCGTCCGAACCGGCCAGTGCCCCGGTGTGCGATGCAGCAGCGGCCTGGCCAGCGGCGGAACGCCCGGCCTTGACCAAGATCACCGGTTTGTTGCGGGCTGCGGCGCGTGCGGCCGACATGAATTTGCGGCTTTCGTCGATGGACTCGATGTAGAGCAGGATCGCCCGGGTTTTCGGGTCGCTACCGAGGAAATCAAGCATGTCGCCGAAGTCGACGTCAGCGTGTTCTCCAAGCGAGACGAAATGCGAAAAGCCGATGCCGCGTGAGGCGGCCCAGTCCAGCATGGCGGTGACCAGCGCGCCAGATTGCGACACAAACGCCAACTCGCCGGGCTGGGCGCCGATGTGAGCGAAACTGGCGTTCAGGCCCAGGTGCGGCACCAGCATGCCAATGCAGTTTGGCCCCAGGATGCGCAGGGTGTGAGGCCGTGCGGCGTCGAGCATCGCCTGTTTGGCGGCTTTGTCCAGTCCTGCGGTCACCACCACGGCGGCGCGGGTACCGCGCTCGCCCAGTTGCGCGATCAGGCCGGGCACGGTGGCGGCTGGTGTGCAGATGACCGCCAAATCTGGCGCTTCCGGCAGCGCAGCGACGTCGGCAAAAGCCACCGTCCCGCCCAGCCTGCCGTGCTTGGGATTGACCGGATACAGCCGCCCCTGGTAGCCCTCGCACAGGTTGCGCCAGACCGTGGCGCCGACGCTGGCGGCGCGTTCTGATGCGCCGAAGACGGCGACTGAGGCCGGCGAAAACAGTGCGTCAAGGTTGCGGATGCTCAAGAGGTGCCTTTGTGGCTGGGATTGGAGGCCATGAAGGCGACCAGGGCCATGCGCATGGCTTCTTCGACCGACATGTCCACCGGCGTGGTCCAGCTGCGCGGCACGAAGACCGTGTAGCCGCCGATCATGTAGCCCATCGGCAGGTAGACCGCGACCTGATCGTCAAGCTCGGCCAGGCCCTTGGGCAATCCTTTCATGCTCTGGCGCGTGACCAGTCCCACCGTGCTCAGGCCATGGCCAGGCATCTTGAGAAGCACCACCTGTTGGGCGTCCTGCTCGTGCGGTGCGAAGTAGTCGGCAAAGTTCTTGAGCGAGGAATAGATGCTCTTGACCACCGGCAGGTTGGTGAACGGCAACTCGACATAGGACAGCAGCTTGCCGGTGATGCGCATTGACATCAGCATGCCCAGCGCCAGGATCAGCAGCGCACCCAGCGCGATGCCCAGCCCTGGCAGGTAGAACTCGCCGGTCAACGGCCGCAGCAGCGCCATGGCGGTGCGCTCGCTCCACGTCACGAACAGCACCAGCACGTAGACCGTGATCGCCAGCGGCAGGAAGGTGATCAGGCCCCGAAAAAAGTACTGTGAGAGGCGATTTAGCATTGAAAGCCGAGGATGGGGAGAGGAAGCGGGCGGTTTCATGGTTTCAGCATAGCAGTCGGTGGCGAGAGTTTTTGGGGTGGCGGGCTTGCAAACGAGCACAATGGCGATATCTGCGTGGTTCCATGAATGCCGTGTCTGAATTGTTATCCCGATTGCTCAGAGGGGTGCTCAAGCTGGTCCTGGTGCTGGCGGCTACCCTGTTCGTTGTCAGCTTTCTCTTGGCCGCCTTGGTGGCCGTGCTGGTGATGACACTCTGGGCGCTGGTCACCGGACGCAAGCCCGCGCCGGTGGTGATGTTCTCGCGCATGCGAGCGCATTCTCAGCGCTACGCCAAAGGCGTGTGGCCCGGCCGTGAGCCCTCGGGCGAGGTGGTTGAGGTTGAAGCCACGGTGGTGAACGACCGCGACGGCAGCGAGTCGCCACTGCAGCGCCTGCGCTGACCCTCAGTCTTCCTTGCGCCGCGCCAGGGCAGCTTCGTACAGCGCATTGCGGGCCTCGCCGGTGATGTCTGCGCACAGCTTCACCGCCGACTTCACCGGCAGTTGCGCCAGCAACAGGTCCAGCGTGCGCAGCGTGGAGGCCGCAATGCCTTCATCGTCGGCAGCCGCAGCGTCCGGATGCACCAGCAGCACAAACTCACCACGGGTGCGGTGCGCGCCCGCTTGCAGCCAGGTCGGGATCTCGGCCGCCGCCAGCTGCGCCACCTCCTCGAATTGCTTGGTCAACTCGCGACCAATGGTGACCTGGCGCTGGCCGAGCACGGACAGGTCTTTGGCCAATGCTTCGATGCGGTGCGGGGCCTCCAGCAGTACGCAGGCGCGCGGGTCGGCCAGAATGGCCTGCACCTCGCGCTGGCGCTCAGTCGCCTTGGGCGAAAGGAAGCCATGGAACACAAAGCGACCGTCGTGTCCGCCAGTGCCCGCCACGCTCAGCAGCGCGGTCACGCTGCTGGCGCCCGGCAACGGCGTTGAGCGCAAGCCGGCGGCCGAAACGGCGGCACACAGGCGCGCACCGGGGTCACTGACCCCGGGCGTGCCCGCGTCACTGACATAGGCCACGCGCTGTCCCTCGCGCAGACGCTGCACCACTGCCAAAGCGGCTTCGGACTCGTTGTGTTCGTGCAGCGCCAGTAGAGGTTTGTGCAAGCCGTAGCTTTGCAGCAGCGTGGCGGTGTGGCGCGTGTCTTCACAAGCCACGGCGTCCATCATCGACAGCACATGCAGCGCGCGCAGGCTGATGTCGGCCAGGTTGCCAATGGGCGTCGCCACCATGTATAGCGTGCCCTGCGGATAATGCTGCATCCCCGCCAGTTCACGGGCGGCGACCAGCAGGGAAGGTGAGGGTGCGGACAATGTGGAATTCCCGGAAACAGGGGGCAGCGGTCACGACCAAACAGCGTGGTGATGCGGCCGAAGAGGCTGCATTGGCGCATCTGCAGCGCCACGGGTTGCGACTGGTTCAGCGCAATTTCCGCACGCCGGGCCGCGGAGGCGGTGAGGTCGATCTGATTATGCGTGAGCCCGACGGCACGCTGGTGTTTGTCGAGGTGCGCCAGCGGGCCAGTGCCAGCCGTGGCGGAGCCGGCGCCAGCATCACCGGCGTCAAGCAGCGCCGCATTGTGTTTGCGGCCCGGCACTTTTTGCTGCGACTGGGGTCAGAACCGCCTTGTCGCTTCGACGTGGTGCTGTTGCAAGGCACGCAGGACCCCGCGCAAACGTCGGCCATCGAATGGCTGCGAGCGGCCTTTGATGCATCCGCTACCTTTTGACACCCGCCACGCCGCTATCATCCGCCCATGCTCCAGCAACGTATCCAGCAGCAGTTCATCGACAGTGCCGACCTCAAGTACCAGTGCGCCCAGTCGCTGGCGCCAGTGATCGAGGCGGCCACGGCTGCGGTGCTGGCCAGCGTCACCGGAGGCGGCAAGGTGCTGACCTGCGGCAATGGTGCATCGGCGGCGGCGGCCCAGCACTTCGCCGCCAGCTTCGTCGGGCGCCATGAGCGCGATCGCCCCGAACTTGCGGCGTTCTCCTTGTCGGCTGACGCCTCGGTGCTGACGGCACTGGCCAACGACTTCGATGTGCGCGCCGTGTTCGCGCGCCAGGTGCGTGCCCTGGGGCAGTCTGGGGATGTGCTGCTGGTGTTGAGCACCTCCGGTAACTCTCAGAATGTGGTCGCGGCGGTGCAGGCTGCCCACGAGCGCGACATGATCGTGGTCGCGTTCACGGGTGCCCGCGGCGGCCAGCTGACCCAGTTGCTGCGCGACACCGATGTCCATATCTGCGTGCCGAGCGATGTGCCGGCACGGATTCTCGAGGTGCATCACCTTGTGCTGCACTGCATTTGCGACGGCGTGGATGCCCAATTGCTGGGCCTGCCCGAAGCCCTGTCCACTGAAACGGAGAACCTTGCATGAAGTCCATTGTTTCCCACGGTCGCGTGACCCTTGCCATCCTCGGCCTTGCGGCGGCTGCCGCCACGATGTCTGCTTGCGCGCCGCTGGCCGTGGGTGGGGTAGCGTTGACCGGTGTCATGGTGGCCGGTGATCGACGCAGTTCTGGTGCTCAGCTTGACGACCAGGGCATCGAACTGCGGGCTGCCAGCCGCCTGCGTGACCAGCTGGGCTCCCGCGCCCGCATCAGCGTGACCAGCTACAACCGGCGCGCACTGCTGACCGGCGAAGTCGCCAACACCCGCGACAAGGAGCTGGCCGACAGCGTCCTCAAGCAGGTCGACAACGTGACCATGGTCCACAACGAGCTGGATGTGGCGAACAGCCCGTCTTTCACTGAAAGGGCCGAAGATTCGCTGCTCACCGGCAAGGTCAAGGCGGGACTGCTGGACAACAAGC
>JBIIQD010000173.1:0-5833 GCA_044342265.1 Hydrogenophaga sp.
TCGGCGACGACGCCCTGCAACGCAAGAGTCAGGGCCAGATCGTGCCCGACAGCTTCACCCACGGCACCAGCGAACAGCGTCAGCGCTGGTTTCGCAAGGGGTTGGAGACCGGCAGTGTTCAGGCTTGCGACACCTTCAACACCAAGCAGATCTGAACCACGGATTGGTCCGCAAAGGGGCGAAGTGAGACAATAAGGGGTTATCCAGAAAGTCCATGACCCAATCTTTTTCCGAACTCCAGCTCTCTCCAGCCATTGATCGCGCCATCGCAGAGATGGGCTACGAGAGCATGACCCCCATCCAGGCTCAGGCCATTCCAGTGGTCTTGCAAGGGCGAGACGTGATGGGCGCAGCCCAGACGGGCACTGGCAAGACCGCCGCGTTTTCTCTGCCGTTGCTGCAGCGCATGCTCAAGCACGAAAACGCTTCTACCTCGCCAGCCCGGCACCCCGTGCGCGCGCTGGTGCTTCTGCCCACGCGTGAGCTGGCCGTCCAGGTGGCAGACCAGGTGGCCCAGTACGCCAAGTACACCCAGCTGCGCAGCACGGTGGTGTTTGGTGGTATGGACATGAAGCCGCAGACGCTGGAGCTGAAAAAGGGCGTCGAGGTGCTGGTCGCCACGCCCGGACGCCTGCTGGATCACATCGAGGCCAAGAACTGTGTGCTCAACCAGGTGGAGTATGTGGTGCTCGACGAGGCTGACCGCATGCTGGACATCGGTTTCCTGCCAGACCTGCAGCGCATCCTGTCGTACCTGCCCAAGACCCGCACCACGCTGCTGTTCTCGGCGACGTTCTCGACCGAGATCAAGCGCCTGGCCAACAGTTACCTGCAAGACCCGATCACGATCGAGGTGGCCCGTTCCAATGCGACTGCTTCCACCGTGGAGCAGCATTTCTACCGCGTGGACGATGACGACAAACGGGCCGTGCTGCGCCAGATCGTGCGTGAGCGCGGCGTCACGCAGGCCTTTGTGTTTGTCAACAGCAAACTCGGCTGCGCGCGATTGGCGCGTTCGCTAGAGCGCGACGGCCTCAAGACCACGGCCCTGCACGGTGACAAAAGCCAGGACGAGCGACTCAAAGCACTGGACGCCTTCAAACAGGGTGAGGTGGATCTGCTGGTGTGCACCGACGTGGCTGCTCGCGGCCTGGACATCAAGGACGTCCCGGCGGTGTTCAACTTCGACATTCCATTCAACGCCGAAGACTACGTGCACCGCATTGGGCGCACCGGCCGTGCGGGAGCGTCTGGGTTGGCAGTGTCGTTTGTCAGCGGCAAGGACACGCGCCTGATGAGCGATATCGAGAAGCTGATCGGCAAGAAATTCGAGCTCGAAGCAGTGGAGCTGGAGGCCGATCGCAAACCCGCGGGACGCTTTAACGATGGGCAGCGTGCCTGGCGCGAGGGTGACGACGAGGGGCGCCGCGAAATACAGCAGGCCCGAGAAGGTCGCGAAGGCCGTGCCCCGAGAGAAGATCGGCGGCCCTCGAGGCCAGCGCGGGTGCCAGTCGATCCTTTGTTCGATACGCCGTACGAGCCATCGGTGTCGGTGGAGTCAGGTGCCATCGCCGAAGCCGCAGCCAAGCCCACGTCAACCAGCCGTCTGTCTCCGAACATCAAGACGCGCAAAAAGCTGCCGGCGTTGTTCAAGCCGACCGAAAACGCCTGAGTCCCACGGTCAGGCCATGCCAGGCTGCTGTGCCTGTGGGCAGTTCACACGGATGTGCTCGACTTTCCCGGTCCCATCGAACCTTGCCGCGCTCAGGCAGCCACCCCACACACAACCCGTGTCCAGCGCGAGCAGATCATCCCGCTGGACATGGCCCAAGGTTGACCAATGCCCAAAGGCGATGGGCGCGCCCTCGGTGCGCCTGCCAGGCACGTCGAACCAGGGCAGGTATCCCGGCGGAGCGCCAGCGGCGCTGTCCTTGGTCTTGAACTCCATGACGCCGTCGGGGCTGCAAAAGCGCAGCCGTGTCAAGGCATTGACGATCACCCGCAGGCGCTCGATCCCTTGCAGGCTGGAGTCCCAGCGGTCGGGCGAATTGCCGTACATGTTGTGCAGCAACTCGCCCCAGTCGGGTCCGCGCAGTTCATTTTCCACTTCAACCGCCAAGGCGAGCGTTTGCGCAGCATCCCATGACGGGAGAACGCCCGCGTGCACCAGCAACCAGCCTTGCATCTGCAGGGCCATCGGGCGAGCCCTCAACCAGTCGAGCAGCTGCACCCGGTCCGGGGCCGCAAGGACATCGTTCAGCGTATCGCTTCGGTGCGGTTTGCGCACGCCGTGGGCGAGCGCCAGCAGGTGCAGGTCGTGGTTCCCCAACACACAATGTGCCGAGCCTTCCAGCGCGATCATTCTGCGCAGCACCGCCAGCGACTGTGGCCCCCGGTTGACCAGGTCGCCCAACAGCACCAGGGTGTCGCGACTCGCTGAAAAGTCGATGGTGTCCAGCAGGCGGCCCAGGGGCTCGTCGCAGCCCTGCACGTCGCCGATCAAGTAAAGTGACATGAACCGATTATGGATACCCTGCTGATTCTCTTTCTCACGCTGCTCAACGGCGCCTTTGCCATGTCGGAACTGGCCTTGGCTTCCAGTCGCAAGGCACGCCTGGCCGCGCTGGCTGAAGTCGGCGACAAGGGATCACAGGCCGCACTGAAACTGCTCGAACATCCGACGCAGTTTCTGTCGTCGGTGCAGGTGGGCATCACCTCCATCGGCATGCTCAATGGCATCGTGGGAGAGGCGGCATTCAGCGGTGACCTGGCGGCGTGGATACAAGGTTTCGGCGTCGCCGATCGCACGGCCCAAGGTGTGGCCACCGGCATCGTGGTGGTGGTCATCACGTTCGTGACCATCGTGTTCGGCGAGCTGGTGCCCAAGCGAATCGGTCAGCTGTATCCGGAGACTGTCTCGCGCTGGATGTCCCGCCCAATGACCTTTGTGGCCAAGGCCGCGAAGCCTTTTGTCTGGCTGCTCACGCACACCACCCAGTGGGTGCTCAAGCTGCTGCGCATCGACACCAACGCGCAGCAGTTCGTGACGGAGGAAGAAATCAATGCCAGTCTGGAAGAGGGCGTGGACGCCGGCATCATCGAGGCTCATGAGCATCAGATGGTGCGCAACGTGTTCTTGCTGGACGATCGGCAGTTGATTTCCATCATGGTGCCGCGGTCCGATATCCGATGGCTCGACGCCGCAACCAGCGTCGAGCACGCGGCGGCCAAAGCCTGGTCCGACGGACATTCCTGGTACCCGGTCTGTCGCGGCGGGCTCGATGACGTCGTGGGCGTCATCCATCTGCCGCGCCTGCTGGCGCTGCGCGAGTCGAATGCGGCCGGCACCATCGGTGAGCACGCTTTGCCCGCCTCGTTCGTGCCCGAAACCTTGACGGGGATGGAATTGCTGGAGCAGTTCCGTGCCCGCGCCACGCGCATGGCGTTTGTGGTGGACGAGTATGGTGTGGTGCAGGGGCTGATGACGCCGCTGGATCTGCTGGAGGCCATCACCGGCGAGTTGTCACCTGAGCGCCCGGTCGATGCCTGGGCCACGAAGCAGGACGACGGCTCTTGGCGGGTGGACGGAGCGATGCCTGTGACTGAATTGAAGTCGCGCCTGGGCATTGACGAGCTGCCAGACGAAGACAAGGGGCGCTACAACACCGTGGCGGGCTTGATGCAGACGGTGGCGGGTCAGCTGATGTCCTCGGGCGAACAGGTCGAAACAGCAGGCTGGTGTTTTGAAGTGCTCAAGCTCGAAGGGCGCCGTATCGATCAGGTGGTGATCCGCAAAGCCGCTGGCGCTGAGCGCGCTGATGGCGGGTGAGGCTTTAGGCCTTCAGGGCCAATGCTGCACCCTGGGTCAGAGAAGTTGTTGAACGCAGACTTCCAAATAGGTTTTTCGGGTCTTCGAGTTGGGGAATGAGTGCCATGCGCTCGCCGACACCCAGGCGCAGCGCGCTGTCCATCATGAAGCGCAGGGCCGAAAAATCCTCCAGGGCAAAGCCCACGGAGTCGAACACGGTGACTTGATCAGTGTTGTCCCGCCCGGTGCGCTCACCGCGCAGCACTTGCCAGAATTCGGTGACGGCAAAGTCGGCGGTTTTGTGCTGAATTTCGCCTTCCATGCGGGATTGCGGCTCGTACTCCACGAACACCTTGGCCGCGTCGAGGATGTCGCCGTGCAGCTCGGTCTTGCCCGGGCAGTCGCCGCCCACCGCGTTCAAGTGCATGCCAGGTTCGATCATCTCGGGCGTGAGGATGAGTGCGTTGCGTTTGTCAGCCGTGACGGTGGTCACGATGTCGGATCCTTTGACGGCTTCGGCTGTGTTTTTGCAGACCGTGATCTGCAGGCCACTGCCTTGAAGGTTGGCCACCAGCTTGGCACTGGCCGCAGCGTCGACGTCATAGACCCGCAGCGCTTCAATGCCCACCAGGTGCTGGAAGGCCAGCGCCTGGAACTCGCTCTGCGCGCCATTGCCAATCAATGCCATCACTCGGCTGCCGAGCCGCGCCAGGGTCTTGGCCGCCAGGGCCGACATGGCGGCGGTGCGCAGGGCGGTGGTGAGTGTGAGCTCACTCAGGAACAGCGGGGCACCGGTGTCCACGTCGGCCAGGACGCCAAAGGCCATCACGGTGGACATGCCAAAGCGGGTGTTTCCAGGGTGGCCGTTGACGTACTTGAAGCTGTAGCGGTGGTCGTCGGCCACGGGCATGAGTTCGATCACGCCGTCTTTGGAATGGGCGGCGACGCGAGCGGTTTTGTCAAAGTCGGCCCAGCGCAAGAAGTCTGCGCGGATGTTCTCGGCGATGGCGGTCATGCAAGACGGGAGTCCTTGGCGACGCACCAGTTCAACTGCTTCGGGTGCGCTCAGATAAAGCGTGCCTGTGTTGATGAAGCGGTTGAGATCAGCGTTTATTTCGGTGCGGGTCATGCCAGATTTCCGGGAAAAGATCGATGTGTGGAGTCTGAACAGCCCTTGCAGCAATGAAAAGTGGCAAAAAAGTAGAGAAATGACAGAAAATCGCGCAATTCGATAGGTTTGAATGACGTTCTGACGATGGATGAGCTCGATCACCAACTGATCAGTCTGTTGCGACAGGACGCGCGCCTGTCGGTGGCCGATCTGTCGCACAAGCTCAAAGTCTCGCGCGGAACGGTGACAAACCGGCTGCGCAAGCTGGAAGACTCGCAGGTGATCGTGGGCTATACCGTGCGCCTCAAGCCCGAAGCTCAGACCGAACGCATCCGCGCCTGGATGGGCGTGCTGGTGGAAGGCAACCAGACACGGCTGGTGTTGGCCAGCCTGCTGGGCGAGCCGGCAGTGGCCGCACTGCACGACACCAACGGCCGATGGGATTTGCTGGCCGAGCTGGAAGTGGGCAGCATGGCCGAGCTGTCGCAGGCGCTGGAGCGGGTGCGACTGGTCAGTGGCATTCGGGGCACAGAAACCAGCATCTTGCTGACCAGCTATCGCTGACACCCAAAGCCCGGCTTGCGCCGGGCTGAAGGAACCCTATCGTCGGAGGTTCAAGACCCTACCTGCACCGCCATGTCATCCATGCCGTTGCGGCGCATGTGGTCAGGCGCGTCATCCTGACCGCGACCACGACCCCGCGGCTTGGTTTGTCCCGGTGCGGTGACAGTGCCTACGGTGTTGAGTCCTGGTGCGTTGACGGTCCCGATGGTGTTGAGTCCCGGTGCGGTCAGGGTGCCACGTCCGCGCACTCGACCATCGCTGTCATCGGGCGCATCCACAACGCCGTTGTCCTCGACGCCACGGGGCCGGTTGCGGCCGCTGATGTGACCGTCGGCGTGGTCATTCGGGCC
>JBIIQD010000174.1:0-5818 GCA_044342265.1 Hydrogenophaga sp.
TGGCTGGCTCCGCGGCGACGGCCCCACGGCCCTTGAGTTGCAGGAGCACGGCTGGCGCCTGGGCCTGGACATCGCCCTGGGCCACAAGACCGGCTACTACCTGGACCAGCGCGACAGCCGCCTGGCGTTGCACGCGTACGCGAAGCGGTTGAAGTTCGCCCAGGTGCTCAACTGCTTCAGCTACACCGGCGGTTTCTCGGTCGCTGCCTTGGCGGGCGGCGCGGGACATGTGACCAGCATCGATTCGTCCGGCCCGTCGCTGGAACAGGCGCGCGCCAACCTGTTGCTCAACGGGCTGGACCCGGCCCAGGCCACATTCATCGACGCTGATGTCAACGCCTCGCTGCGCCAGTTTGTGGCCGAGGGCCGGCAGTTTGACGCCATCGTGCTCGATCCGCCCAAACTGGCGCCCACGGCGGCGCACGCCGAGCGCGCCGCCCGCGCCTACAAAGACATCAACCGTTTGGCCTTCAAGCTGCTGCCACCGGGGGGTGTGCTGTTCACGTTTTCTTGCTCTGGTGGCATCGGCGTCGAGCTGTTTCACAAGATCGTTGCTTCGGCTGCGAACGACGCGGGGGTGGACGGCGCCATCTTGCAACGCCTCGGCGGTGCCTGCGACCACCCGATGACCACCGCGTTCCCGGAGGGTGAGTACCTCAAGGGACTGGTCGTCATGAAGAAATTGTGAGCCTCCAGATCCCATCGTCATCGCGGGGTATCGCACCCTGCACTACACTCCCGCCCAGTTTTTTGCACACGGAACCCGCCATGTCTTTGATCCCCGCCACCATCCTCACCGGCTTCCTGGGTTCGGGGAAGACCACGCTGCTCAAGCGCGTGTTGACCGAAGCCCACGGACAAAAAATCGCCGTGATCGAGAACGAGTTCGGGGAAGAGAACATCGACAACGAGATCCTGGTGGCCGATACGCAGGAAAACATCATTCAGATGAGCAACGGCTGCATCTGCTGCACCATCCGCGATGATTTGCGCGCCACACTGGCTGATCTGGCGCAGAAAAAGCGCAAAGGTGAGTTGGATTTCGAGCGCGTCGTGATCGAGACCACAGGGCTTGCCGACCCCGGACCCGTGGCCCAGACCTTTTTCATGGACGACGAGGTGGCTGAGCAGTACCTGCTGGACTCGATCCTGACACTTGTCGACGCCAAGCACGCGGCCCAGCAACTCAACGACCGCCAGGAAGCGCGACGCCAGGTGGGTTTTGCCGATCAGATCTTCATCAGCAAAACCGATCTGGTGACTTCGGACGAGGTAGATGCGCTTGTCCACCGCCTCAAGCACATGAACCCGCGTGCGCCCATGCGGCCGGTGCATTTCGGCGAGGTGGCGCTCAAGGAGGTGTTCGACTTGCGTGGTTTCAACCTAAACGCCAAGCTGGACATCGATCCCGACTTCCTCACCGTGGGCGACCATGCCCACCATGACCACCAAGGTCACGACGACCACGAACATGTGCATGGCGAGGATTGCAATCATCCCTCGCACCAGCACGACCACGCTCATGGCCACCACCATCATCACGATGACGACGTGAAGAGCTTCGTCTACCGGTCTGACAAAGCTTTCGACCCCGCCAAACTCGAAGACTTCCTGGGCGCCATCGTGCAGGTCTATGGCCCGCGCATGCTGCGCTACAAGGGGGTTCTGAACATGCAGGGCACCGACCGCAAGGTCATCTTCCAGGGCGTGCACCAGCTCATGGGCAGCGACCTGGGCCCGGTCTGGGGCGAGGGTGAGCACCGCACGAGCAAGATGGTCTTCATCGGCCTTGATCTGCCCAAGGACATCCTTGTGCAGGGCCTGGATCAGGCGCTGGTCTGAAAGACTGTCGCGCAATCGAAGCGAAATCGGAAACTCCCATGCTGTTTGTCTCGCTTCTCCAACGGCTGGGTTTCCCCTCGGGTGCCCAATCAGCGCCCAAGGCGAATGCATCGTTACAATCGCCGCCCAAGTCCGGCTTCTCCCGCCCGAACAGACCTGTTGCCAGCCTGCAGGCCGGGTGCGACGTTTTGGAAGTCAGCAAACGGGGTATAACTGCTGGTCGCCCGAAGTCGGTCGCGACGTGTGAAACGGGTCGGGGAACCCCCCGAATCCGTTTGTAGCCCCACCATCAGGCAGTGTCAGGCACTGAGAGGAGACCTTTTGTGAAAGTCCCGGCCACCACCAGCGCCAAGAAGAAGCCTGCTGCCCCAGCAGGCAAAGGGCGGCCCTCGTCTTCGGTGGCTATTGCGTCAAAAACGCCCTCGCGCCCTGCCTCTAAGGGATCCGCGACGCCGGTCTCCAATGTCAAGAAGCCAGCCGCTGCCAGCGTGCCAAAGGCGGCGAAGAAGGTTGTGACAAAGGTGGCACCAAAGGCTGCGGTCAAGAAGGTGACCCAACCGGTGACCAAGAAAGCCCCAGTCAAGCCCAAGGCTGTGCCGCCGAAAAAGACAGTGACAGCTGCGCAGAAAAAACCAGTACCGTCCAAAGCCCAGGCGCTGCCCAAGCCAGCATCGACCCACAAACAGCCCCTGCCAGCAAAAAGCGCAGCTCCCAAAAAGGCGTCCGCCAAGGCGGCGGTGTCAGCTCCTGCGCCCATCGTCATCGAGCCGACGCCCCGTCCGCTGGGCAAGCGCGCTGCCAAGAAGGTGATGATGGAACAAATGACCCAGGCGGCTGTGGTGCCGACCCACGCACCCAACGCCGCCAAAGCGACTTTCTCTTTTTCCAACGAACGAGTAATGACCTCTCCCTCGCCTACTGCAATCCGCAAAGACCCCAAACGGGTCAACAACTGGAAGTCCGTGCCCGTTGAGAACCTGACCGATCAGGACGTGCAGTCCATGCCCGACTCTGAGTACATGAACGATGTGCAGTTGGCGTACTTCCGCCGCAAGCTTTCTTTGCTCAAGGACGACATGCTGGCCAACGCGGGAGAAACCACCGAACACTTGCGAGAAGACACGGTGGTGGTGCCCGATCCGGCGGACAGGGCCACCATCGAAGAAGAGCACGCTCTGGAGCTGCGCACCCGCGACCGCGAGCGAAAGCTGCTGAAAAAGATTGAACAGGCCATCACCCGGATTGATTCGGGCGACTATGGGTACTGTGAGGAAACCGGTGAGCCCATCGGAGTGGGCCGCTTGATGGCCCGACCGACCGCGAGTCTGTCGCTGGAGGCGCAGCAACGGCGCGAACTCAAGCAGAAGATGTTCGGAGACTGATCTCCCCCATCCCAAGAGACATTCAGACCCGAAACACCCATGTCCAAGGAAGACTCGAACGGCGGCTTTCTGTCGAAGGTGGTGAAGTTCGTGCGTCATCCGACCACCAGTTGGTCGGACTTGGACACCCGCAGCGCCGATCGCGAAAGCGAATACAACAAGGCTGCGCTCAAGGAAATGATCGAGCGCAAGCGGCGCAACGACTTCGTGCGCAAGCGCGAATTCGACATGCTGCGCAAGATTCGGACCCGCGAAGCCTCTGGGGAGGGCAACCAGGGCGTGCGCCCTTCGTTCTTCCAGAGCAGCCTTCCGTCAAAGCCGGACGACAGGGCCATGACGCTCAAGAAGATCGACGAGATCGAAGCGCAAATGTCAATGCAGTGGTGGAAGACCAAGGGCCCGGACTCCTTGGCAACCACAGGGCCAGGGTCTGCTTCGGGTGCGAACTCCACCGGAGGCACTCCGCTGGAGCGCAAGTCCGAGAAGGCGTCGGATCGGCTGGCTCAGGCTGACCGCAAACGAAAAGACGCTCAGTACAACGAGACCGAAGCGTCTCCTCTAACCGGTGCAGAGGATGCAGCGCCGTCGCCGCCCCAGCCTGCGCTCTCTCCACCTGTTTTTGCCGCGCGACAGGCTCAAGCACGGGGCGAAACCTTGCCTCCTCCCAAGCCCACCAATGCGGCGCCAGCACCAACCGCCGCGCGCACAGGTTTGATGGCACCGTCTTCCAATGCACCACTGTCGACTGGAGCAAGCGCCCGCGCTGGTGCAGGCCCGGCGTTTTCGGCATCGCATTTTTATGCCCTGGACGTGCATGAAATTGCGCAAGATCCCGAAGTGGAGGAGGCGGCTATCCGCTTTGCCAACGGGGACGATGTCGGTGCGGAGCAGGGGTTGAAGGAAACGATTGCAGAAGGTGGGCCCCGCGAGAATCAGCTGGACGACTGGCTGGCCTTGTTCGACCTGTACCGGGCGACTGGGCAACTGGCGCCATTTGAAAGCCAGACAGTGGATTTTGTGAACCGGTTCGGTCGGTCCTCGCCCCAGTGGTATGACTTGCCCGGAATCGTTTCAGCAATGACGGGCAAGGCCTATGTTCCCTCGACGGCCTTGGCGAAAGCTGCTTGGACCTGCGATCCAGAGCTGGATGCCCACGCGGTCGGCACCTTGCAAAACGTGTTGATGCGGTCCTCGCAACCCTGGGTGTTGGACTGGTCAGAGATCGAGTCCATCGATGTCAAGGCAGCCCGTGCTCTGTTGGGCATGTTCACACTCTGGGGTGACCAAGATGTGGAGCTGGCTTTCTTGGGAGCGAGCCAGTTGCGGGACCTCCTCAAGCGGGTCACGCCATCCGGACGCCGTGATGTCGAGCAGCTGTGGTGGGAGTTGCGCATGGCGGTGCTGCGTCTGATGAACCGGCCGGACGAGTTTGAGTTGACCGCGCTGGACTTTTGCGTGACCTACGAGGTATCCCCGCCGGGTTGGGAGCGGCCCCGTTGCCACTACAAGGCGCTGTCCAGCGGCAAATCGGACGTTGAAGAAGGTGCCTCCGTGCTGGGTGAAGTGGTGCGCGAGACGGTGTCATCGGGTTTTGCGGCCGATTCGGGCGTGGACGGTCCTCCAACCGAGTTCAACCACTTGGGACTGGTTGAACTGTCCGGTGAGATCCGGGGCGATCCGCAGGCAACGCTGGAAGATCTCGATCTGCGCCTGCAGGGAGCCGATGTGATGATCATTTCCTGCCGAAACCTGATCCGTGTCGATTTTTCCGCCGCCGGTACCTTGCTGAACTGGGTGGCCGGTCATCACGCTGCGGGACGCATGGTGCAGTTCGTTGACGCCCACCGGCTGGTGTCGGCTTTCTTCAACGTGATTGGCATCACCGAGTACGCCAAGGTGGTCGTGAGGAACGATTGACCCCCCGTGCCGCCTGCGGCGTCACCCCCCCCAGGGGGCGGCATAGGCGGCTCGGCGGAGCTGGTTCCGCGGTGCCCTGAAGCTGCTTTCCCTCATTTCGATGGCGGGCTTGAGTTTGGCCCTGATGCCTTCATCTCATTTTTCTATGGACACCTTTCACGGAACCACCATCGTCTGCGTGCGGCGCGAAACACCCGAGGGCGTGCAGGTTGCCATCGGTGGCGATGGTCAGGTCACGCTGGGCAACGTCGTGGTCAAAGGCACGGCGCGCAAAGTGCGAAAGCTCTACCGCGACCAAGTGCTTGCTGGTTTCGCTGGAGCTACAGCCGACGCCTTCACCCTGTTCGAACGCTTTGAAGCCAAGCTGGAGAAACACCAGGGGCACCTGGTGCGTGCCGCCATCGATCTGACGCGCGACTGGCGCACCGATCGCGTGCTGCGCCGATTGGAAGCCATGCTGGCGGTCGGAGACCGCAGTGCAGCCTTGATCATCACGGGCAACGGCGATGTGCTCGAACCCGAGCACGGCGTGGTGGCCATTGGCTCAGGTGGCGCCTATGCCCAGGCCGCGGCGCGCGCGCTGGTGCAGCACACTGCTTTGAGCGCTGAAGACGTGGTGCGCCAATCGCTGGCCATCGCGGGCGAGATTTGCATCTACACCAACATGAACCACACCG
>JBIIQD010000175.1:0-5786 GCA_044342265.1 Hydrogenophaga sp.
TGTCGCCACCAATTCACAGCGCCACGAATGCGGTCAACGCGATCGAAACCCAGATCGCCCAGGTATTCCCCCCAGGTCGCCGTCATGACCGCACTCGGGCCTGTGCGCCGCGCCAGATGCTCGGGGTTGTAGTGCAGCCCAGGAGCCGTCGTGACGTCTGCGCCAAGGGGCTCCAACTCGCCCTCGTAAGTTCGCGAAGTCAGTGCTGCATCAAACCGGAAACGCGGCCCTATAGCCTGGCCCAGACGGGCCAGCCTGACCATGTGTCCACGTCCTCCACCGAAATCATTGGCCAGCAAGGCACGTGGGGGTGGGCCCTGCTGGCTCACAAAGGCTTTATAGGAGGACTGGACCACTTGGCGGTGGCGGTGGCGGTGGCGGTGGCGGCGGAGGAGGAGGTGGCGGTGGCGGCGGAGGAGGAGGTGGCGGCGTCTCTGGAGCAGGTGCTGGCGCGGGCACTGGGGCCGGTGCTGGAGCAGGCGTTGCCACGGGCGCTGGCGTTGGCGTTGCCACGGGCGCTGGTGGCGGAGGTGGCGGAGGCGGAGGAGGAGGCGGAGGAGGAGGCGGAGGAGGTGGCGGCGGTGGATCGCTCTTGGTGTTGGCTGCTCCCAGCGAGAGCTGGAACTGCTCATTGAGCCAGTCGTAGCCAAACACCACCGCTCCATTGCTGAACGTGTAGCCCAACCCTACGTCTGCCCCCCAGGGATTGCCCGATGTCGAGGGAAAGTAGGTAAAGCCGGCGGCCAATGCAGCTTTGTTCTTCTCCCGGGTGGACAGCAGCTTGAGTGTGATGCCGGTCGAGCCGCCGAAGTTGTGGCTGATGCCGATCATCACGCCCGGTTCAGCGTGAGCTGGCGGTCCGACCGCCGCGCCCAGCGAGGCAACAAGGGTCGCTAACAGGGTCTTTTTCATGGAATTCTCCAGGTGGAAGGGTTGGTGGGAAAGTTAGACGATGTCGACGTCGGCCTGACAGACTGGCTAGCCCGCAGTGCAGGACACTGGTGCGGTCGCTCTCGGAGCGACACACTTGTCTTGTGACGCTGCCGCTGGTTTGTTTGGCAGATTTGTTGAAAGCAGATTGAGGGAGATGCCAGTGGCGCCACCGAAGTGATGCGAGACGACAAGCGCAACGCCGGATCCGGCGTGCGCTGCGCTCCCAAAAGCAAGCAGAAGAGCCGCGAGCGACAGCGATTCGAGGCAAAGTCTGTAGAGTTTCATGCGCCCACCGAAAGCATTCAAAGGAATGCAGAGAGTCTAGAAAGTTGTAACCTTTTGCACCATTCGCTAGATGGCGTAGCCATACACACGGCGTGTACGCCATTGAGCGTATGCCGCAGGCCTGGAGGCGCGTTCAACCTCGGGCAGGGCCTTGCGAGCGGATGGCGTAGGCCGCCATTTCGGCGCTGTTGCGAATGCCCAGCTTGCGCCGGATGTTCTCGCGGTGCTTGCGGGCGGTGGCTTCGCTGATGTCCAGCCGCTGGCTGATTTCTTTGCTGGTCAGGCCTTCGCCCACCAGCTGGAGCACGGTCGTTTCGCTGGCGGTGAGCTTGCTGGCGGGCTCCACCGCCGGCACCTCGGGCACAAAGAGCTGGGCGATGTCGGCGCTGATGTAACGCCGCCCCTCGGCCACGCGGCGGATGGCCAGCAGCAGTTCGTCGCTGTCCTCGTCTTTCGGCAGGTAACCGGCGGCGCCAAAGCCCAGCGCGGACCGGATGGACTGCGGGTCCAGCCGGGCCGTGACCACCAGCACCTTCACCGGCGAACCCGCGCGCTGCAAGCTTTCCACCACCGCCAGACCGTCCAGTTTGGGCAGGCCCAGGTCGAGCAGCAACACGTCGGGTTGTAGCGACTGCGCCATGGCGAGTGCCTGCTCGCCGTCGCGCGCGGCGCCCACGCAACGCATGTCGGCCTGCGTGCCCAGCAGCATCTGCAGGGCATCGACCAGCAGGGCGTGGTCTTCGGCAATGAGGACGCTGATGGGTGGCATAGTGGCGATTATCAAAGATCGCACCATGCCTTCAGTGCCCCATCCGGGTCGACCCGTCCCGACATCGCCGACCACCGACCTGGCCGCTTACGAGCGGCAAGCCGTTGCGCGCCATCTGGTGTTCGAGCTGCGCACGCCGCTCCTGAGCCTGGCCATCATGTACGGCGCGTGCGCCTGGCTGATGCTCGGTCGCGTACCGCACGCCTGGGTCGCCGCGTGGCTCGCGTTCGGCGTGGCGGCCAGCGCCACCCGCGAGTGCTTTGTGTGGTGGATCCGGCCCCGCATGAACAGCAGCGCATCACACACCACGGTGCTGGGGGTGTACCCCTGGCTATCGCTGGCATCGGGCATCGCCTGGGGGGCCTTTTGCCTGATGTACGCCGACAGCCACGAACCCCTCACCCAGTTGCTGGCCGGCACCGCGACGGCTGGCCTGATCGGCCTGGCGGTGATCTCCCTGTCGGTGCACCTGCCCGCGCTCTATGCATTCGCGCTGCCCATCTTTTCGGCCAACCTCTGGCTCTATCTGCGGTCCGGTGTGCCCGAGCAACTCGCGCTGGCCGGACTGAGTCTGGTGTACCTGAGCGTCATCGTCCGCTACGCCCACGACTCCCGGAGGGTCCATCGCGAAACCATCCGCCTGCGCTTCGAGAACCAGCGCCTGATCAGCGACCTGGAAGAGCGCAACGCCGACGTGGAAAACGCCTCGCGCAACAAGAGCCTGTTCCTCGCCGGTGTGAGCCACGACCTCAAGCAACCGATCCGCGCCATTGCCATGTACACCGCCTTTCTGCGCCACAGCGCCCCGCGCGATGGCGCGCCTAGCGTGGTGACTCAGACGGCCGAAAAGATCGAGAGCGCGGTCAGCGCCATCCACGGCCAGATCAGCCGCCTGCTGGAGCTCTCGCGCCTTGAATCGGGTGCCATGCCGCTCAACCTGGAGCTACTGGACCTGGACGATGTGTTCACTTCTGTCCACCAACTGCTGGCACCGCAGGCGCAAGAGCAGGACGTGCAGCTGCGGTGGGCTTTTGGCCGCCAACGCGAGGTGTGGGCCGACCGCCGCATGCTCGAATCCATCCTCGCCAACTTCATCAGCAATGCCATCAAGCACGCCGAAGGCGGCCGCGTGTACATGGGCACGCGCTTGCGCACCGGCTACCCCGAAGGCCAGCGCGTGTGCATCGAGGTGCGCGACTGCGGATCAGGCATCACACCCGAACAGCTGCCGCTGCTGTTCGACGCCTACCGCAGCTTCGACGACCGCCAGGCCAGCGAGAGCCACGGCCTGGGCCTGGCAATTGCCAAGGCGCAGGCCAGTTACCTGGGCTGCGACATTGCGGTGAACTCTGCACCGGGTCGCGGGTCGACCTTCACCTTGTGCGGATTGCGCAGCCGCGCAGCTGAAATGGTGACCGAATAGCATCGGTCCTGCTGCACACCTTTTTTCTCTGGAGAACCGCATGTCTGTACCCGGCAAATGGGCCCAATTTCGCCAGTTCCTGCGCAAGGTGCTGGCCCTCGCCCTGCCCTACTTCAACTCCGAAGAAAAGTGGAAGGCACGCGGCCTGCTGGCGGCGATCATTGCGCTCAACCTGGCGGCTGTGTACATGCTGGTGCTGCTCAACGAATGGAACCGGGTGTTCTACGATTCGCTGCAGAACAAGGATCAGGTCACGTTCTGGCGCGAGCTGGGGCGCTTCACCTACCTGGCTTTTGGCTTCATCATCATCGCGGTCTACCGCTTCTACCTGCGCCAGGTGCTGGAGATGCGCTGGCGCCGCTGGATGACGGCGAACTACCTCGACCGCTGGCTGGCCAACAAGGCTTTCTACCAGCTGGAGCTCAAGCGCTTTGCCAAAGACACCGACGCGCCGCCCGACAACCCGGACCAGCGCATCGCCGATGACCTGAACATGTTCACCAGTTCGACCCTGGGCTTGTCGATGGGACTGCTGAGCTCGGTGATCACGCTGGTGAGCTTCGTCGGCATTCTCTGGACGCTGTCGGGCAGTTTCTCGTTCGATTTCAACGGCAGCGCTTACACCATCCCTGGGTTCATGGTCTGGATGGCGGTGCTGTACTGCGCCATCGGCAGCGTGCTCGCGCACTACATCGGTCGGCCGCAGATCGCGCTGAACTTCCAGCAACAACGCGTGGAGGCCGATTTCCGGGTGCACCTGGTGCGGGTGCGCGAGTACAGCGAGTCCATCGCGCTGGACCGTGGCGAGCCGGTCGAGCGGCAGCACCTGGGTGATCGTTTTGGCTCAGTGCTTGAGAACTATTGGAAACTCATCAAGGCGCAGAAGCGCCTGATCTGGTTCACCAACGGCTTCGGTCAAGCCGCCACCGTGTTCCCGTTCATCGTTGCGGCGCCCAGGTTTTTCAGCGGCGCCATTCAGCTCGGTCAGCTGATGCAGATTTCTTCGGCTTTCGGTCGGGTGCAGGATTCGCTGTCGTGGTTCGTGGACAGCTACTCTGCCCTGGCCGCCTGGCGCGCCACCACCGACCGGATCACCAGTTTTGAAGAAAGCTTCCAGGCGCTGCAGGTCGCTTCGCTGAAGGTCGATACCAGCGCTCAGGCCGACACAATGCAGATCAACAGCATGGACCTGTCACTGCCCGGCGGCGCAGCACTGCTGTCGGCCAGTGGCTTGCAACTGCAGGCGGGCGACAGCCTGCTGATCAAGGGCCCGTCGGGCAGCGGCAAGTCCACCTTGTTCCGCGCGCTCGCCGGCATCTGGCCCTGGGCCCGGGGCCAGTGGCACAAACCCGCCGATTTCGAGCAACGCGTGATGTTCCTGCCCCAACGCCCTTACTTTCCCGAAGGCAGCCTGCGGCAAGCCCTGGCCTATCCCGAGCCGCACAGCCGGTATGGCGACGACCAGTTGCGGCAAGCCCTGCACGATGCCCTGCTGCCGCAACTGGTGACGCGCCTGGACGACCAGGACAGCTGGGGCCAGAAGCTCTCGGGCGGCGAGCAGCAACGCCTGGCGATCGCCCGCGCCCTGCTCAAGCAGCCGCGCTGGTTGTTTGTGGACGAAGCCACCAGCGCCTTGGACGAAGCCGCCGAGCGCACGGTCTACGAACGCCTGCAGGCGTTGGTGAAATCGCAAAACGGCGCCCTGGTCTCGATCGCCCATCGCCCGGCGGTGGCGGCGTTCCACGAGCGGCGCTGGGACCTGGAGCCGACGCAGGGCGAGGGACGGGCTTTCCGCCTATCGGCGGCCACCAGCCCCTGATGGAGAGCACGGCTTCAGGCCGCTACAGGCCTGTGACAAGCCACGCACAGCTTGTTGCCTTCGGTGTCGCGAAAGTACGCACCGTAGTAGTGGGCGTGGTACTCGGGCCGCAGGCCGGGCGGACCTTCGCAACGGCCCCCGTTTGCCAGCGCCATCGCATGCGCCTGGTCGACGATGTCACGGCGCTCGGCCATGAAAGCCACCATCGGTCCATTGCCCGGCGCCTGCGGCTCGCCGTTGAAAGGTGTACCGATCAGCAGCAGCGGCCTGGGATCGGGTGAGGACTGCCAGCCCGCCCAGGGCCGCTCGGGCTCACAGAAGCGCTCCTGAACGCCCAGCACAGGCATCAGCGCGCGGTAGAAGGCCAGGGCCCTGGGGAAGTTGGCCACCCCGATGAACACATGAGAGAGCACGGCACGGGCCTCCTTTTGCGGGCGTCAAGCACGCGTTCTCAACTCTTGCAGGGTGGTCAACAGCAGCCGCAGACCGAAAGCGCCGACCAACATGGCCGCGCCGCGGTTGAACGCACCGCGCCAACGCTGGTAGCGGGACTGTAT
>JBIIQD010000176.1:0-5784 GCA_044342265.1 Hydrogenophaga sp.
CGCGAGCCCGACCTGCTCAGCCCGCTCTCGGTCACCACCGACATCAACCTGCATGCCCCCGCCCTGCTGCCCAACGACTACTGCGGCGACGTGCACCTGCGCCTGTCGTTCTACAAGAAGCTCGCCACCGCCAAGACCACCGACCAGGTGGACGCGCTGCTCGAAGAGATCGTGGACCGCTTCGGCAAGCTGCCCACCCAGGCGCAGACGCTGATCGACGTGCACCGCCTGCGCGTGCTGTCTGCGCCATACGGCGTGGTCAAGGTCGACGCGGCGCCTGGCGTCATACACATTACCTTCCGGCCCAACCCGCCGATCGAGCCAATGAGGATCATCGAGCTGATCCAGAAGAACAGGCACATCAAGCTGGCTGGCAACGAGAAGCTTCGCATCGAACGCCCGCTGCCTGAAGTGAAAGACCGGGTGCAGTTGGTCCGCGACGTGCTGCGCTCGCTGGGTCAGCCGTTGAAGGCCGCTGTGACTTCCTGAATTTGACCCACATCAACAAGAGCGCCGCCGAGGCCTGTGTTCACCCGCCGTTCACAAGCCGGTGATCACACTTCAGTACAAGATATTCAGCATCGTGACATTCAACTTGAAGGAAGAACAATGAACCTGTCCACCCAACGCCCCTGGATCACCCCCGTCGTCATCGGCGCCTTTTTCCTGTCCGCCGTCACCGGCGTGCTGATGTTCTTCCACCTCGATTCGGGTCTGAACAAGACCGCCCACGAGTGGCTGAGCTGGGCCATGTTGATCGGTGTCACGCTGCACGTGCTGCTGAACATGTCGGCGTTCAAGCGCTACTTCACCCAGACCACTGGGAAGGTGGTCATTGGCCTGTTTGCACTGATCCTGGTGCTGAGTTTCATCCCCGTCGGCGGCAGCAGCGGCAGCGAACCCGGGTTTGCTCCACCGGTCCGCGCACTGGCCAAGGCACCGATCACCGTGCTGGCCCA
This sequence comes from Hydrogenophaga sp., assembly GCA_044342265.1. GTDB lineage: Bacteria > Pseudomonadota > Gammaproteobacteria > Burkholderiales > Burkholderiaceae_C > Hydrogenophaga. Next base: position 960 of record JBIIQD010000176.1, read on the forward strand.
GGTGGCCGGAACCAGCACCAACGACGTCAAGGCGAAACTGCAGGCCCAGGGCCTGACCGTCACCAGCGACCAGCAGTCGGTGGCTGACCTGGTGGGCAGTGACCTGCGCAAGCAGATCGGCACGATCTCCAAGGTGCTGCCCGCCGCCAACCCCTGACGGCGGGGTCGTCTCGCCTCCCGCGATAATTCAGTGATGACTTCCTCGACCGAATTCGCCCCCGGCCTGACCGTGCAGGGCGTCCAGCCGCCCTTGAACCTGCGCGATTTCAAGTTGATCGCGTTCGATATGGATTCCACGCTGATCAACATCGAATGCGTGGACGAGATCGCCGACGCCGCCGGCCGCAAGGCCGAGGTGGCGGCCATCACCGAAGCCGCCATGCGCGGCGAAATCACCGACTACAAGGACAGCCTGCGCCAGCGCGTGGCCTTGCTCAAGGGCGTGACGGAGGAACACTTGGCGCACGTTTACCGCTCACGCCTGCGCCTGAACCCGGGTGCGGCCGAGTTGGTGCTGGCCTGCAAGGCGGCGGGGCTGAAGGTGCTGCTGGTCAGCGGCGGGTTCACCTACTTCGCCGAGCGCCTGCGCGACCGGCTGGCGCTGGACTTCGCGCGCAGCAACCAGCTGGAAATCGTCGACGGCCAGCTGACCGGCCGCCTGCTCGACCAGAGCTGGGGCGACATCTGCGACGGCGCGATGAAGCGCGAAACCTTGCTGCGAACCTGCAGCCTGATCGGCTGCTCGCCAGCGCAGGCCATCGCCATGGGCGATGGCGCCAACGACCTGGAGATGATGGGCGTGGCCGGCCTGTCGGTGGCCTACCGCGCCAAACCCAAGGTGCGCGCCCAGGCCAGGGTGGCCATCGACATGGGCGGGCTGGACCGGCTGCTCGAACTGTTCTACGCATGAGCATTGCTGATCGGCTGCGGTCGTGGGCGGTGGACCTGAGGCGAAACTGGAAACGCCACCTGGGCACGTTGGCGCTGTTCGCGGGCGTGATGCTGGCGGTGCAGCTCTGGCAGACGCGTAGCGTGTCGGGCGGCCCGCTGCCAGATACGGCGCTGGACGCCACGCTGCCCGTGCTGGTGAACGGAAGCCTTCGGCAGAGCACCCTGCGCGCCGAAATTGCGGCAGTGCAATCCGCGCACCCCGACCAGAACATCGGCCTCTACATCTGGGCCGACTGGTGCCCGATCTGCAAGACGATCCAGGGCACGGTCAACGGCCTGACGCAGGACCACCTGGTGATCACCATCGCGATGCAGTCCGGACCGCCCGAGAAAGTGAGCCGCCACCTGGCTTCGCGCGGCCTGGCCTGGCACACCGTGGTCGACCCGCGCTCGGCGATTCCCGGTGCGCTGGGTTTCGGCGCCGTGCCGGCCTTCGCCGTGATCACGCCGCAGGGCGAGCTGCGCTGGCCGACCGTGGGTCTGACCAGCGGCTGGGGCATGCGCCTGCGACTGCTGTTCGCCAGCTGAAGCTCGACAGTCAGGCGCTCATGCCGGTTCCGGCACGCTCGGCAGCCCGGACAGCGCCATCGCCAGCTCTTTCTCGTCGTAGGCCTCGTCCTTGAGTTCGCCAGCGAAGTACTTCTGGTAGGACGCCATGTCGAAGTGGCCGTGGCCGCAGAGGTTGAACAGGATGGTCTCACTCTTGCCTTCGCGCTTGCAGCGCATCGCCTCCTCGATCGCACCCCTGACCGCGTGGTTGGCCTCAGGGGCCGGCACGATGCCTTCGGCGCGCGCAAAGGTCACGCCGGCCTCGAAGCACTGGCCCTGCGTGTAGGCCGTGGCTTCGAGCAGGCCCAGCTCCTTGCAGTGGCTCACCAGGGGCGCCATGCCGTGGTAGCGCAGGCCGCCAGCGTGGAAGCCCGGTGGCGTGAAGGTGCTGCCCAGGGTGTGCATCTTGGTCAGCGGCGTCATGTGGCCGGTGTCGCCGAAGTCGTAGGCGTACTTGCCGCGCGTGAGCGACGGGCAGGCCGCGGGCTCGACCGCAACAATGCGCGACTGGCGACCACCGCGCAGCGCGTGGCCGATGAAGGGGAAGGCGATGCCCGCGAAGTTGGAGCCGCCGCCAGTGCAGCCGACCACCACATCCGGCCAGGCGTCGGCCATCTGCATCTGCTCCATCGCTTCGAGGCCAATGATGGTCTGGTGCATCAGCACATGGTTGAGCACCGAGCCCAGCGCGTACTTGGTGTCCTCGCGCTGCACCGCCAGCTCGACCGCCTCCGAGATCGCGATGCCCAGGCTGCCCGGGTGGTCGGGCCGCTGGGCCAGCACGCTGCGGCCGTACTCGGTCTGGTTCGAGGGCGAGGGCAGACAGCGCGCGCCGTAGGTCTCCATCACCGCGCGGCGGTAGGGCTTCTGGTCGTAGGACACCCGCACCTGGAACACCAGCACCTCTAGATCGAACAATGAGCCCGCGAAGGACAGCGAGGTGCCCCACTGGCCGGCGCCGGTCTCGGTGGTCAGGCGCTTCACGCCAGCCTGCTTGTTGTAGAAAGCCTGCGGAATGGCGGTGTTGGGCTTGTGACTGCCCGCGGGGCTGACGCCCTCATATTTGTAGAAGATCTTGGCCGGCGTGCCGAGCACCTTTTCCAGCCGGTGTGCGCGGTACAGCGGGGCCGGGCGCCAGAGCCGGTAGATGTCGCGCACCGGTTCGGGGATCTCGATCTCGCGCTCGGTGCTGACCTCCTGCATGATCAGTTCCATCGGGAACAGCGGCGCCAGGTCGTCCGGGCCTATGGGCTGCAGCGTACCTGGGTGCAGCACCGCGGGCAGCGCCTTGGGCAGGTCGGCCTGGATGTTGTACCAAAACTTGGGCATCTGGCTTTCATCGAGCAGGTACTTGGTCTGCAGGCTCATGGCGGGTCTCCTGGAAGGGTGATGCAGGGTTGGACAGTGAACCACCGCATTCTGGAATCAGCGCGGCACCGTGACCATCCGAGAAGCGAACGCGGGTATCCGATAAGTGAAAAACCACGGGTAATCACTACCATGAGCCGCATGGCCCCCAGTCCCGCGCCCTCCCCTTCGGCTTCCACCAACGCTGCACCCGGCTGGCTGGACCGCACCGCGCCACACGGCCCGCCCTGGGCGGCGCTGTTGGTGCTGGCTTCCGACGACCTCGACGAGACCCGCGAGCAGATCGCGCGCATCTACAAACCTCACGAGCTGTCGGTGATCGGCACTCGCCAGCGCGTGCGCGCCCGCATGCACCACCGCGCGCTCGGCCCGTCGGTGTCGATCAACCGGCTGGCTCATGGCGCGGCAGTGCGCATTGACCCGGACCGGCTGGACGACTTCTTCCTCGTGCAGATGCCACTGGCCGGCGCGGCATCTGTGTGGCACCAGAACGCGCGACACCAATGCAGCGCGGGACAGGCCACCGTGATCTCGCCGCAGGACGCGGTGCGCATGGAGTGGTCTGGCGATTGCGACCAGTTCATGCTGCGCATCGATCGCCAGCGCCTGATGCACGTGGCGACGGCGATCACCGGCCACGAACCGGCGGCCGCATTGCGTCTGGCGCCGCAGCTGGACCTGCGCCACGGTTCGGGCGCGCACTGGTGGCAGCTGATGCACTACCTGTCGGCCCTGCTGCGGCCGGGCGGTGAGCACCCGTCCTCCGGCCTGCATACCGCAATGCTGGAAGACCATGTGCTGGCGATGTTGCTGCGCGTGGCCTGGTCACCGGCGACGGTGAGCCGCGCACCGGCCTCCGACTCGCTGCCCAAGCTGCGGCAGCTTGAGGACCACATCGAGGCCCACCTCGACCAGCCGCTGACCGTGGCCGACCTGGCGCGGGCGATCCACAGCAGCGTGCGCCTGGTGCAGCAGCTGTTCGCCCGCGAACGCGGCACCACCCCGCTGGCGCACATTCGCCGGCTGCGGCTGGAGCGGGTGCGCCACGACCTGATGCACCCCGGCGCCGACACCCGTGTGCTGCAGACCGCGGCGCGCTGGGGCTTCGAACACCCCGGGCGCTTCGCCGCTGCCTACCAGCAGGCCTACGGCGAAAGCCCAAGCACCACGCTCGCACGCTCACGGTGAACCGCGCAGCGGCGAAGCGTGGGAACGAGGGATTCAGTGCCGGGCCGCCCCAAGCTGAATTCGCACCCCCTCGGGGGGCAGCGACCCGCGCAGCGGCGAAGCGTGGGGGCCATACCCCTCTTCAATGCCTCGCGTTGTGCTTCTTCCGGTAGATGTTGCGGCTCGCACGGTCTTGTGCATGCTCCAGTCGACCCGCCTCCCTCGCCGTCACCTTGCCATCACTCTCGGCCCGGTTTTCGAGGTTCGCAATGTGCCGCTGCTGGTGCGCCAGCCGGCGCTCTTCGCGCCGGGTCAGCTCGCCCGAGGCCACGCCCCGATCGATGCGTTCGGCCTGGCGGGCCTGGCGGTTGTCGACGCGCTGGGCCTGGCGCTCGGCCGGGGTGACCGCGTTCGCCAGGGTGGCAGCGCCGAGCAGGACGGCAGCCGCGGTGAGGGGTTTGAGCCAGAATGACATGGTGCTACTCCTGTGGGTCACGGACCACGCTGGCCCGTGTGAGCGTTGAACCGCCGCCGAGCCCGGGTGCTTACGATGGGCCCGCAGCTAGCCGAGCGATTTGCTCGGGATAGCGTAAGAACCGTGTCTCGGGCGGGTTCAACAGGTCCGCACCACTGTCTTTGCACATCACACGCCCATGCTGTCCCGGCTCCGTCCCCTGATCTGCTGCTCGCTGCTGGCCCTGGCCGCCGCGCACGCCCTGCCCGCGCGGGCCGCGCCGGTGCCTGTGCCCGACGCGCGCGAGTGGCAGCGGCTCACACCCGACCAGCGCCT
>JBIIQD010000177.1:0-5779 GCA_044342265.1 Hydrogenophaga sp.
GCGTTTGTGATCTTTCACGACGCCACGCTGCGCGCGATTGCGGCCCAGAAGCCGCGCTCGATGACCGATCTCGATGGCATTTCCGGTATCGGCCAGAAAAAGCGCGAGGCCTATGGCGCCGAGGTACTGCGCGTGGTGAGTGCTTTCGACTAAGGTCTGCCGGGCTTGGGCCGACCCGCTTGTCAAACCAAGGTCTGACGACCCAACCGCCCGTCGGAAATGGGGGTGTTTTACCCGCCATTTCTCTCAAGGCGAGCGGGTGCGGGTCGATGAATCTGAGGACACCGGTGCACCGCCGGCACCATGACCTCAGGACGGAGATCCCTTATGTTTTTCAAGTTGCCCTGGTTCGGACAAAAGAAGCCGACTTACCACGACACCCAGGTCCTCGAACTGGATTTCCTGGTCGACGAGTTTGAGGACTCCATGTCCGACATCCAGGACCCGGTTCGCTTGCGCTTGCATGCCGCCTTGATCGCCTGCCGCAACCCACAAGACCTGTGGTTCTTGCGCGGCAAACTCTTCAACCTGATTTCCAAGCACTTCTGCGAATCAGAGGCACACGCCCGCGTGAGCCGCCTTGACCAGAAGCTGCGCTTTTTCGTGAACCATCACCCGGACCACACGCCGGAAGAATTGCCGTCAGGTCCGATGGCTCTGTTGCACTGACCGGGGGCTTGCCCGGTCACAGAAGCCACCGCGCGCCTTCGGGCGCGGGTGGCTTCGCCATGTGCTCAATGCACAAAGCCCATGCCACGGGCTTCGCGGACTTCAGGCTTGATGCGGTGCTCGGCCTCCAGCTGCGCCAAGAACTCCTCGGCCGGCAGCGTTTCCGCCAGGATCTCGACCTGGCGCTTGACGGCCGCGAAGTCGCCAGGGCACAGTTGCTCCAGCTTCGCCAACCGCTGCCGAAGCGCCTCTGTCAGTAAGGCCTCCTCCCCGGCGAGCGCCTCCACCACGAACATGCGTTCCCGCTGCTCCTTGCGCAATGGCTTGAACTGGATCTTGAACGTGAAGCGCCGCAGTGCCGCCTGATCGATCGCATTCATGAGGTTGGTGGTACAGACAAAGATGCCTCTGAAGCGCTCCATGCCCTGCAACATCTCGTTGACCTCGGTGACCTCGTAGGTCCGCTGGGCGCCGCGCCGGTCCTGCAGGAAGCTGTCGGCCTCGTCGAGCAAGAGGATGGCCTTCTCGGCCTCGGCTTCACGGAACATGGCCGCCATCTGTTGCTCGGTCTCGCCCACGAATTTGCTCACCAGGTCGCTGGCGCGGCGGATCATCAGCGGTCGCTCCAGCTGTTTGGCGATGTGCTCGGCCAGCGCGGTTTTGCCGGTGCCTGGCGCACCATGGAAACACAGGCAGCCGTGGCCGCGCGCCTTGAGCGCCTCAACGATCCGGCCGATCTCGTAGCGCGACTCGACGTTGAGCATGTCCAGGCTGTATTGCGTGACCTCCGGGCGCACCGCGGCATCAGGCTGGCGGCCCAGCGCCAAGTCGGCGTTGCGCAACTGGCGCTCGATCAGTTCATCCAGCGTTGGCACATCCGTGGCCGCCGCTTTCTTGCGCCGTCCTGGCACCTTGGGCAGCACGACAGCCAGATGGGCAAAGCGCACCGCGGTGCGAATCTGCGCCGGTGTCAGGCCTTTGCGTGAAGTCAGGCGACCGACCAATGCCTCGGACACTGGCACACCTTCGAGCGTTTTGCGCACCAGCTGCTCACGCGCACCGGGTGGCGGACTCTTAAGTTCGAGGTGGTAGGCGAAACGCCGACGGAACGCCGGATCGATCTGCTCGATGCGGTTGGTGACCCACACAGTAGGCACTGCGTTGGACTCCAGGATCTGGTTGACCCAGGCCTTGCCGCTCACGCTGGCGCTGTGCGGCGCACTCACCTGTTCGGCGCGCGCCATGAACTGCGCCGCTTCGCTGGAGATGGGTGGGAAGACGTCTTCGACCTCGTCGAACAACAGTGCCGAATGCGCCGTGCCCTTCAGGAATACCTGGGCTATCTGCAGCGAGCGATAGCGGTCACGGCCGCTGAGGGCATTGCCGTCGCGGTCGGCGTACTCGACCTCGAACAGTTCCAGGCCCGCTGCCGCCGCGACCACGCGCGCCAGCTCGGTCTTGCCGGTGCCGGGCGGGCCATACAACAGGATGTTGACGCCAGGCTCTTTGCGCGCCACGGCTTCGCGCAGCAGACCACTAAGCAGGCGCACGTCATCACTGACATATTCGAAGTCTTTGGGCGTCAGCGCCGACAGCGCCGCCGGGCGGGTGAACACCGCCATCAGCTCACTTTCGTTGCGGTACTCGCGCATCAACACCGGCGGCAGCTTCTCGCTGACTTTCATCAGGTCGGCCAGGTCGGTGATGTTGTGCTCGGAGATCAGGTTTTCCACCATACCGATGCGCTCCAGCCGCGAACCCGCGCGCAACGCCTCGCCGACCTCGCTGGCCTTGACGCCCGCCACGTCGGCAATGGCCGCGTAGGCCTCGGGGGCGTTGTTGACCTTGAATTCGACCAGGATGGAGCGAAGATCACGCTGGTAGCGCGCCAGCGTCCCGTACAGCAGCAGGGCGCGCTCGGCGCGGTTGAGTTGCAACAGGTTGGCCAGCGCATCGATGTTCTTTTCCACCAGCGTGCTGTGTTTCTTGAGCGCCTGGCACAGCCAGTCCCCGGTCACGGCCAGCACCGACAGCAGGTCCTTGGGCGATTCCTTGGCGTACTCGTCCAGGTAGAAGAACAGTGTGCCTTCTTCGTAGGGACCCCGCCAGACGCCATAGCGCTCCATGAAGGCCGCCGTGGACAGCTTGTCATTGCCGCTCCAGAGCTCGTTTTCCTTGCAGCGGCGGGCCAGGAACTCGCGCAGGCGCGTCAGCACGGTCATCGGCCAGATCAGGTGTCGGCCCGCCAGCGCCAGCAAGGTATTGAGGTCGCGGCGCACATTGAAGCGTTGGCCCTGGCGTGCGGCCAGAGTCAGCACGAAGTGCGAGCACATCATATCCAGCACCGGCGCATGACGCAGGCCGGGCGGCACGAACACCCGCGCATCCGAGACGGGGCTTTGCCGGGGTTCCGGGGCCGGGCGCGCTTCACCCAACACGGGGGACAACGGCGCGGGGCGCTGCAACAGGCGTTTGCTCATCTAGACACCTCCAGTCATCACAACAGGGGACGCGCTCTCCTGGGACCCAGGATTGAAGCGGACCATAACCCAGCTTGATGAATCATGGAAGAGCGTGATCCAGCGTGGTCTGACGAGGTATGGGGCCTTTCCCGCCCAACTGTGACTTTTGTTCGGCGGCACAATCCACCCATGCTGAAAAAAAGAGACATTGACGACGCCGCAGTGCGGCTGAGCGGCCAGGTACTGGACACACCGTGTGTGGAATCGCGCACGATTTCCCATCTCACGGGCTGCCAGGTTTTCCTCAAATTCGAGAACCTGCAATACACCGCTTCCTTCAAGGAACGGGGGGCCTGTAACAAGCTGTCCCAGCTGTCGGCCGACGAACGGGCGCGTGGGGTGGTTGCGATGAGCGCGGGCAACCACGCACAGGGCGTGGCCTACCACGCACAGCGACTGGGCATTCGCGCCGTGATCGTGATGCCGCGCTTCACGCCGGGCGTGAAGGTTGAGCGCACGCGCGGTTTCGGCGCCGAAGTCGTGCTGTTTGGCGATACGCTGGAAGAGTCCCGTGCCCACGCCTATTCCCTGGCCGAGCAACAAAGCCTGGTGTTTGTGCACCCTTACGACGACGCGGCCATCGTTGCCGGTCAGGGCACGGTGGCCCTGGAGATGCTGCGCGTGCAGCCCGAGATCGACACGCTGGTGGTTGCCATTGGCGGTGGCGGACTCATCGCCGGCATGGCGACCGCCGCGCGCGCCATCCGGCCCGACATTCGGATCGTGGGCGTGCAGACCGAGCGATTCCCGGCCATGTACAACGCCATCAAGGGCACCCACCTGCCGCAAGGCAGCAGCACCATCGCCGAAGGTATCGCTGTCGGCACACCAGGGGTCATCACCCAGGCGATCATCAAGGACATGGTCGACGACCTGTTGCTGGTCGACGAAGGCGACATCGAGCAGGCCATCGTGATGCTGCTGGAGATCGAAAAAACCTTGGTCGAAGGCGCGGGCGCTGCGGGTCTGGCGGCACTCATCAAACACCCGCAGCACTTTGCCGGCAGGAAAGTCGGTCTGGTGCTGTGCGGCGGCAACATCGATCCGCTCCTGCTGGCCTCGATCATCGAGCGCGGCATGGTGCGCGCCGGTCGGCTGGCACGCATTGTGGTCAGCGCACGCGACGTGCCAGGCAATCTGGCGCGCATCACCGCCATCGTGGCCGAGGCCGGCGCCAACATTGACGAGGTGCACCACCAGCGCGCCTTCACGCTGCTGGCGGCGCAGAACGTGGCGATTGAGTTGGTGTTGCAAACGCGCGGGCGCGAACATGTCCAACAGGTGATCGACGCGCTGCAGGCGTCCGGTTTCGATGCCCAGCTGATGTGAGGACCTCATGAATCAGGTCGACGCTCCCCTTTCTCTTGAGACCTTGCAGGCCTGCCTGGCCGATTGGTTCGCGCCCTGGGTTCAGGCATTGAACATGCGGGTCGAGCGTTTCCAGACTGACGAAGTGGTGCTGCGCCTGCCGCAAAACGACCAGCTCGCGCGCGTTGGCGGCATGGTCTGCGGTCAGGCCATGATGGCCGCAGCCGACACCGCCATGGTGCTGGCGATTGTGACGCGGCTGGGTCCGCAACGGCCGATGACCACGGTGCAGCAAAACAGCAGTTTCCTCAAGCCACTGTCCCACCAGGATGCCTTGGTCACCGCGCGGGTGGTTCGGGCTGGCAAGAACCTGGTGTTCGGCGAGATCGACATTTCGGGGGCAGACGACGGCAAGAGCGTCTGTCGCGCCAGCACCACCTACGCCCTGCTGTGAGCCCGCTGTGACGCGAACTCCCGATGCCGCGGGCAGGCCCAGGCTTTAGAATCAGCGGAACGTTTGTCAAATCCGGAGCATCCCATGGCCCATCCCCCTCAAGACAGCCACGCCGATCAGCCCCAGGACGTGGTGGAATCCATTGTCCCGCTCATGCCCATCGTGCTCCCCGTGGCCGGTGGCGTGCTGATTTTCCTGCTGGCCTTCATCGCCGTGTTCATGGCCTGAAGTCTCGCGAACCCGTCGGTCAGAGCCGCCCTTGATGGGCGGCTTTTTTCTGGGCGGTACGCTGGCAAGTCGGCATGAAGTTATGCACGTCTTGCATGTAACTCGATGGTAACTGGGCGCCCTTCTTTTCTAAAATCGGGGTGTTAGGCCGACACGCGGACCAGAACCCGGGATCACCCACCCCCTTTCTGACAGTTGTGCTGCATACGTAACCGTCCTGCAGCCCCAAGCGCCGACCGCCCCTATTTTGCCCAAGGGAACTTGCACAGCCGCCCGCCCGTTTCATCGAGGCCTGCGGCTGTTGGTGCCTCTTGGGCCGTCGCTTTCACAACTACCGGAGTCTTTCGATGAACTCACCCGTGATGCAGGGCCTGAACCTCAACACCCCGACCTACGTCAAACACGCCCGTCTGATCGCCTGGGTCGCAGACATGGTGGCCCTTTGCAAGCCCGACAACGTGGTTTGGTGCGACGGCAGCCAGGCGGAATATGACCGGCTGTGCCAGGAACTGGTCGACGCCGGCACCTTCAAGAAGCTGAACCCGGCCAAGCGCCCGGGCTCTTTCCTGGCCTGGACCGACCCGTCGGACGTGGCCCG
>JBIIQD010000005.1:0-19860 GCA_044342265.1 Hydrogenophaga sp.
CGCTGACCTGAGACCAGTCCAGATCCTGCTCGCGCAGGGCTTCAAACATCGCAATCGGCGATTTGCCACCCGAGACCGCCAGGCTGGCCTGACCGCGCGCGGCGATGGCGGCGCGCAGTGCATCGGCGATGTGCTCGGCGATGAACGCTGGCGTGGCGCCGGTGTGTTCGGTAACCATGGGCGCAGGCATGTCAGGTCTCCCAGCCGGGAACGCCGTGGAACCGGCTTTGCCGGGCCACTGGCGTTGCCCCTTGAGGGGCGGAGCGGTTACGCGAAGCGAACAAGCGACGGGGGTGGGTCATGATTCCTCGACCCAGGAGCTGCCTTCACGCGCCATCAAGGCAGAGGATGCCGCGGGTCCCCAGCTGCCCGCCGTGTAGGCCTTCGGCTTCTCGCCCAGTTGCTGCCAGCCATCGATGATGGGTTCGACCCAGGCCCAGGCGGCTTCGAGTTCGTCGCGGCGCATGAAGTGGGTGAGGCGGCCCTTGATGACGTCGATCAGCAGGCGTTCGTAAGCCTCGGCGCGGCGGCCGGTGAAGGCCGATTGGAGGTCGAGGTTGAGGCTCACCGGGCGCAGCTTCATGCCGCTGCCGGGCTCCTTGGCCATCATCTGCAGCTGGATGTGTTCTTCCGGCTGCAGACGGATCAGCAGGCGGTTGACCGACTTGTGGGCCGAGTCGTTGAAGATGGTGAAGGGCAGCTCGGCGAATTCAATCACGATCTCGGACTGGCGAGCCGCCAGGCGCTTGCCGGTGCGCAGAAAAATCGGCACGTTGGCCCAGCGCCAGTTGTTGATGTGGGCCTTGAGCGCGACGAAGGTTTCGGTGCCGCTGTCTTCGGGAATGTTCTCTTCCTGCAGATAACCCACGGCGGCCTCGCCGCTGGAGGCTCCAGCGGTGTACTGACCGCGCACCGTGTCGCGGGCCACGTCGGCCACCGTCATCGGCCGCAGGGAACGCAGCACCTTGAGCTTTTCGTCGCGCACCGCGTCCGGGTCCAGCGACACCGGCGGCTCCATCGCCACGATGCACAGCAGTTGCAGCAAATGGTTTTGCACCATGTCGCGCATGGCGCCGGTGCCGTCATAGAAACCGGCGCGGCTGCCCACGCCCACGCTCTCGGCCACGGTGATCTGGATGCTCTTGATCTGCGGGCTGCGCCACAGCGGTTCGAAGATGCTGTTGCCAAAGCGCAGCACCATCAGGTTCTGCACAGTCTCTTTGCCGAGATAGTGGTCGATCCGGAACACCTGGTGTTCCTGGAAATACTGGCCCACGTCGTTGTTGATCTGCTGCGCCGAGGCCAGGTCGTGGCCCAGGGGTTTTTCCAACACGACGCGGGCGCGTTCGTCGATCAGGCCCGCGCCATGCAGGTTGCCGCAAATGCCCACGAACAGACTTGGCGCCGTGGCCAGGTAGTACACGCGGTCTGATCCGGGCTGCATCTCGGCCTTGAGGCCAAGGTAACTGGCGGCGTCGGTGGCGTCGACACAGACATAGGTCAGGCGGCGCACGAAGGTGGCCCAGGCCTCGTCTGTGTAGGCCTTCTCGCCGATGAAGCCCCGCACCTTGTCCTGTATGAAGTTCAGGAAAGCGGCGCGGTCCCAGCTTTGGCGACCCAGCGCGTGGATGTGGGTCTGCTCCGGCAGATTGTTGTGGAGATGCGCCATGTACAGCGCGGGCAGCAGCTTGCGCACCGAAAGGTCACCCACACCACCAAAGATGACGAGGTCTAAAGGGGCGGCAGAAGCAGCGGCGGATGCGGAAGAGGAAGTGGCCATGAACGAATCTGGTTACCGATGTGCGGAAGATTTTATGGTAATTAAGTTACAGAACAGGTACTTTCTTGCAACAGACCCCTGCGGCCATCACCAGCAGCGCAGGTGGCGCGATCAGGCCGTTGGATGGAAGTGTGGCCGACCAGTCGCCAGACGATGCATGACCTGTTCCCGCGTGGGCGGTATGCAGCCGGTCTGCATGACGCACAAGCTGGCGCTGGCAATGGCATTGGCCAACAAGGCTTCTGCGTCGCTGGCGTCGAGTTGAAGGTGGGCGGCGTGGATGGCGGTTTGCATGGCGGGGCGTTCCAGCAATGCGGCCAGCAAGCCGGCCAGGAAGCTGTCGCCCGCCCCTACGGTGTCGGCCACCGGTACCGGTTTCGGTTCGGCGGCGCTCCAGGCTTGTCCATCGCGGCTCAGGAAAACGGCACCCTTTGCGCCCAGGGTGAGTGCCAGCCAGCGCGCCGCCGTGCGGGCCATCAGCTCGCGCGCTGCGCTGAGCGGGTCGCTGTGGGTGAAGCCCAGCAAAGCGAGGTCGTCGTCACTCACTTTCACGATGTCCGCTTCGCTGAGCGCAGCCAGTACGCTGGCGCGGTAGGCGGCCATGTCCGGCACGATGGCCGGGCGCAGGTTGGCGTCCACCACCACCAGTTTGCCAGCGGCGCGCTGCGCCTGAAGCCAGGGCAGGTATTTGGGCGAGTCGTCGGCGACCAGTGCCAGGCAGCCGGTGACCACCATCTTCAGCGCCGGTTCTGCGGCGCATTGCGCGTTCATGGTGGCGGCGTCCACCTGGCGGTCGGCCACACCTTCGCGGTAGAAGCTGTAGCTCGCCTTGCCCGCAGCATCGAGTCCGACGACCGCCAGCGAAGTGGGTTCGTGTGCAGGCTCCGGTTGGGCCTGGGTCACACCCGCTTTCTCGATGGCGTCGGCCAGACCTCGGCCGAAGCGATCTTGCGACAAAGGATTCAGGTACAGCGTGCCCACGCCCTGGAGTCCCAGCGCCCGGGTCAGGTTGTAGACCGCGCCACCCTCGCAGGGGCGCAGCCTTCCGTCGGATTCCTGGATCAGGTCGATGAGGGCTTCACCGGCGGTGGCGACGGTGATCGGCGCCTTGGCGGCGATCGAATGGGGCAAAGGACTAGGGAAAACCATAAGTAAATCCAGTTGATTTATTAACCTGGCCGCAACTATAGTTCAGGCACTTTGTTGTCGGCCTCGTGAAAACCCGAGGCGTTGGTGGCAGAGACTTTCCCTTGTTCCCTATCGTATGACCCATCCACTTCTGGAGACATCTGTGAAAAAAATCGCTTCCACCTTCGTGTTCACCGCCCTGGCCCTGGCCGTGGGTGCCGCCGCCGCTCAGGCTCAGCCCATCATCGGCCTGATCACCAAGACCGAGTCCAACCCCTTCTTCGTGAAGATGAAGGAAGGCGCCGAAGCCGAAACCAAGAAGCTGGGTGCCAAGCTGATGTCTGGCGCGGGCAAGATGGACGGTGACAACGCCGGGCAGGTGACCGCCATGGAAAACATGGTCGCCGCTGGCGCCAAGACCATTCTGATCACCCCCAGCGATGCCAAGGCCATCATCCCCGCCATCAAGAAAGCCCAGGCCGCTGGCGTCATGGTGATTGCACTGGACAGCCCGACCGACCCGGTCACCGCCGTGGACGCGCTGTTTGCGACCGACAACTACAAGGCCGGCGTGCTGATCGGCGAATACGCCAAAGTCGCCATGGCTGGCAAGAAGCCCGTCATCGCCACGCTCGACCTGTTCCCCGGCCACCCGGTCGGTGCCCAGCGCCACAATGGTTTCCTGAAGGGCTTTGGCCTGACCGCGCCGGATGCCAAGAGCAATGAACTGGGTGGCAAGGCCGCTGGCGTGGTGTGCATGGCCGACAGCTTCGGTGACGCCGCCAAAGGCCAGACCGGCATGGAAAACTGCCTGCAGAAGAACCCCGGCATCAACCTGGTCTACACCATCAACGAACCCGCCGCCGCCGGTGCCTACAAGGCTCTGAAGGCCGCCGGCAAAGAGAAGGATGTGGTCATCGTCTCGGTGGACGGCGGCTGCGCCGGCGTCAAGGACGTGGGCGCTGGCGTGATCACCGCCACCAGCCAGCAGTACCCGCTGCGCATGGCCGCCATGGGTGTTGCCGCAGGTGTGGAATACGCCAAGTCTGGCAAGAAGGCCAGCGGCTATGTCGACACCGGCGTGACCCTGATCGCTGCCAAGTCCGTCAAAGGCGTGGACAGCAAGGACGTCAAGACTGGCATGGACCTGTGCTGGGGTAACAAGTAACTCCCCCCTGCGCCGCTTTGCGGCTTCCCCCCTCTCTGGCGCGCCTTCGGCGCTTGGAGGGGGGACGGCAGCTTGGGCCGGCGGAGCCGGACCCTTGCTGCCCTTGGAGGGGGGCCGCGCCTCGCTTCGCTTGGCGCCTTTTCTCCTGAACTCTCTTGACTGAAGGCCTGCGTCAGACGGGCCGCCGCTTGCACATCGGCCGTCGTTCTTGCCGGTGTTTGCAACTTCCTCTTCTCTGATTGGACGGGCCACCGCCATGAATGCCATCAAAACCAAACTTCCGCCCATGGGCACGCTCGGGCCGTTCATTGCCCTGCTGTGTGCTTGCGCGTTCTTCGCGACGCAGAGCGACCGTTTTCTCACGCTGCAGAATTTCTCGCTGATCCTGCAACAGGTGATGGTGGTGGGCACCATCGCGATTGGCCAGACGCTGATCATCCTGACCGCCGGCATCGACCTGTCGTGCGGCATGATCATGGCGCTCGGCTCCATCGTCATGACCAAGATGGCCGCCGACTTCGGACTCTCCGCGCCGGTGGCGATCACGCTGGGCATTGCGGTGACCACGCTGTTCGGCGTGGCCAACGGCCTGCTGGTCACCAAGGCCAAGCTGCCGCCCTTCATCGTCACCCTGGGCATGCTGAACATCGCGTTCGCCATCACCCAGCTGTACTCGGGCTCGCAGACCATCACAGAAGTCTCCGCAGGCATGACCTGGCTGGGCAATTCGTTCCGCATCGGCCAGACCAACATCCTGTACGGCGTGGTGCTGATGCTGGCGCTGTACCTCATCACCTGGCTGTTCCTGCGCGAGACCGCGCCGGGCCGCCATATCTATGCCGTGGGCAACAGCCCGGAGGCCTCGCGCCTGACCGGCATTTCCACCGACAAGGTGCTGCTGGGTGTGTACGCACTGGCCGGAGTCTTTTACGGTATCGCTTCGCTGCTGAGCGTGGCACGCATCGGCGCGGGTGACCCGAACGCCGGGCAGACCGAGAACCTCGACGCCATCACCGCCGTGGTGCTGGGCGGCACGAGCTTGTTCGGCGGTCGCGGCATCATCATCGGCACCCTGATCGGCGCGCTGATCGTGGGGGTGTTCCGCAACGGTCTGACGCTGATGGGCGTGTCGTCGGTTTATCAAATTCTGGTCACTGGCGTGCTGGTCATTCTTGCCGTGCTCACCGACCAGATGTCCCGCAAAGGAGTGCGTTGAAATGTCAAGCACAGTTACCCCCACGCTCTCTTCGGTCGCTGCCCCCCAAGGGGGCGCAGGTCAGCCTTGGGGCGGCCCGGCGGCTGACCTCACCAACGCCCCCCTGGTCATGAAGGCCACCGGCCTGACCAAACGCTACGGCCAGGTCACCGCGCTGGACGGCGCCGATTTCGAGCTGCGCGCCGGCGAGATCATGGCCGTGATCGGCGACAACGGCGCCGGCAAGTCCAGCCTGATCAAGTGCCTCTCGGGCGCCACCATTCCCGACGAAGGCGAGATCTTCCTGGACGGCAAGGTCATCCATTTCAAGAGCCCGATCGACGCGCGCCGCGCCGGCATCGAAACGGTGTACCAGGACCTCGCCGTGGCGCCCGCCATGACGATCGCCGAGAACCTGTTCCTGGGTCGAGAGATCCGCCGTCCTGGCTTTTTGGGCAGCGTGCTGCAGATGATCGACAAGAAGAAGATGCTGGAAGAAAGCATCTCGCGCATGAACGACCTGAAGGTCGGTATCCGCTCCATGACGCAGGCGGTGGAAACGCTCTCAGGCGGCCAGCGCCAGTGCGTGGCCGTGGCCCGCGCTGCCGCCTTTGCGCAGCACGTGGTGATCATGGACGAACCCACCGCCGCGCTGGGCGTGAAGGAGGGCAACATGGTGCTCGAACTCATCCGCCGCGTGCGCGACAAGGGCCTGCCGGTGATCCTGATCAGCCACAACATGCCGCACGTGTTCGAGATCGCCGACCGCATCCACATCGCCCGCCTGGGCAAACGGGCGGCGGTGGTGAACCCGAAGAAGATCAGCATGAGCGACACGGTGGCGGTGATGACCGGCGCGAAGTCGGTGGAAGAGCTGCCGCCCGAGGTCCTCGCTTGAAAGAACACCATGCTCAAAGGCATTGATCCCCTGCTCAGCCCCGACCTCCTCAAGACGCTCGCGGAGATGGGGCATGACGATGCCATCGTGCTGGCGGACGCCAATTTCACGGCCATGAGCCTGGGTGTCGGAAAAACGGTGCTGCGTCTGCCGGGTGTAGGCATGCTGCGCACCCTGGAGGCTGTGGTGAGCGTGTTGCCGCTGGCCGACGACGTGAGTCATCCGGTGGCCTACATGCAGGTCGGCGACACGCCGCAAAACTACCGCTCGGCCTTGCAGCGAGAGGCTGTGGCCGTGCTCGCATCGGCAGGTCTGCCGCTTGAGCGGGTGCAGGCGGTGGAGCGCTATGCGTTTTACGAAGCGGTGAAACAGGCCTATGCCATCGTTGTCACCGGCGAGTTGCAGCCTTGGAGCAACTTCATACTGCGCAAAGGAGTGCTGGGCCAGGCGTTGCGCCCCTGAGGCATGTCACACTTGCAGGCTGTGAGCGAAGACAAGCCTTTGTTGGATGTCGCCGACCTGGCGGCTGCTGAGTCCGGTGCCGGGACGGTGGACGTGCCGCGCCTGCGCCAGCGTGGCTCCAACCAGATCGGCATGCGGCAGTTCAATGACCGCGTGGTGTTGCAGGCGCTGCGGGTGCACGGCAGCATGCCCAAAGCCGACCTGGCTCGCCTGACAGGGCTGACCGCGCAAACCATCGGCTTGATCACGGCTCGGCTGGACGAAGACCAGTTGCTGGTGCGCGAGGCGCCGGTGCGCGGTCGCGTCGGTCAGCCGTCCGTGCCGATCGGGCTCAATCCGGAGGGGGCTTTTGCCGTTGGCATCAAGATTGGACGACGCAGCGCCGACTGGCTGCTGGTCGATTTCCTGGGTCGCGTGACCGAGCGACTGGAACTGAGCTACGCATTTCCCGATGCCGCCACTTTGCTGCCCGCCATCGGCAGCAACCTCAACCGCTTGCTCAATGGCCTGGGGCAATTGCGCAGCCGTGTGGTGGGCGTGGGTGTGGCCGCACCATTCCAGCTCGGTGGCTGGAACCGCATGTTGGGTCTGACCGATGCGCAATCGGACGCCTGGACCCACCTCGACCTGGCGGCCGAAGTGCAGGCGATGACCGAGCTGCCAGTGAGCTTTGCCAAAGACACCTCGGCCGCCTGTGTGGCCGAGCTGTTGCAGGGCCGCGGGCGCGATCTGCACAGCTTTCTCTACCTGTTCATGGACACCTTCGTCGGCGGTGGTCTGGTGATCGACTCGCACCTGCACCGCGGTGTCAACGGTAACGCGGGGGCTGTCGCGTCGTTGCCGCTGCAGGTCGCCGTGCCCGGCATCAAGGCACTGCCCCCCCAGTTGATCAGCCAGGCTTCCTTGTGGGACCTGGAACAGCGCTTTCGCGAGCATGGCTTGGACCCGATGGCAGCTTACGACGCGCGCGCTCTGACCGCCCCATGGCTGAACCACACCCGCGAGTGGGTGGACCGTGCGGCGTTGGGGCTGGCGCATTGCATCGTGGCAGGCATCGCTTTTCTCGATGTGGATGTGGTAGTCATCGACGGCGTCGTGGTGCCCGACCTGCTGCGTGAGCTCTGGACCCGAACCAGCGAAGCGCTCAAGGCCTACAACACCGAAGGGCTGTATGCCATGCCTCGGTTGGAACTCGGGACCATCGGTTCCGATGCGCGCGCGCTGGGCGGTGCGCTGCTGCCGCTGCACGCGACATTTGCGCCTGATCGGGATCTGTTCCTCAAGGTGTGAGCCTGGTCCTTAAGGCGTGAACCTGACTGCCGGAGATTCCTGCAGCCCTTGCGCGGTGAGGTGCAGCACCCTGCTGGCCCGGGAGGCGGCGTGCGCCGAATGGGTGACCAGAATCAGCGAAGCGCCGCTTTGGGCAGCCTGCGTTTGCAGCAAGTCCATCACCTGCCCTGCCGTGGTGGGGTCAAGGTTGCCGGTCGGTTCGTCGGCCAGGATCAGGCGCGGTCGGTGCACCAGCGCTCGTGCAATGGCCACCCGTTGCAATTGCCCGCCCGAGAGCTGGGCCGGCAGCCGTTCGCCCAGGCCGCTCAGCCCGACGGCGTCGAGCATTTGCGCCACGCGCGCCGGGTCGGGGCGCTTGAGCAGCAGCAGGGGCAGTCCCACATTCTGTGCGACGTCCAGGTGCGGCAGCACGTGAAAGGCCTGGAACACGAAGCCCAGCGCCTCGCGCCGCCAGAGCGCCCGCTGCACCTCGCCCAGTGTGCCGAGGTCAACGCCGTCGTGTCGGATCGAACCTTCGTTCCAGTCGTCCAGCGCCGCCATGCAATTCAAGAGGCTGGACTTGCCCACACCGGACTCGCCGACGATGGCGATGAACTCGCCTGGCGCCACGGTGAGCGAGACGGCTGAGAAGACGTGCGTGTTGCCGTAGCGCTTGCCCAGCGCAGCGATGACCAGGCTCATCGCGTTTCTCCCAGCAGCGAGGTCACTGCCGCCAGGACCTGCTCCAATGCATCAGGCGCGTCGCACGCTATCACGCGCCGCTGTGGCATTGAGCGCAGCCAGGTGATCTGGCGCTTGGCCAGCTGCCGTGTCGCGAATATGCCGCGTTCACGAAGCTCGCTCTGTTGCGCCGCCGTGAGAGCGTTGTCTCCCGCCGCGTCCAGGACTTCCCAGATCTGTCGATATCCCACGCAGCGCATGGAGGGCAGATCGGGTCTGAGGTCGCCACGTGCGCGCAGGCGCCGCACCTCGTCGACAAATCCCTGCGCCAGCATGGCATCGAACCGCATCGCAATGCGTTCGTGCAGCCAGGCGCGATGGCCCGGCTCCAGACTGAGCAAGGCTCCTTCTGACACCGGGTTGTCGGCTGGGCGCAAAGGGCCCTTGTGGAACGACGACATCGGTTGACCCGACACTTCGAACACTTCCAGCGCACGCTGGATGCGTTGTGCGTCGGCGGGCGCCAGCCGGGCGGCGGTCATGGGATCGACCTTGGCCAGCTCGGCGTGAAGGGCGGGCCAGCCGTGGGCGCTCGCAGCGGCTTCGATGCGCGCCCGCACGTGGACGTCTGCACGCGGCATGTCATCCAGCCCCTGCATCAAGCCTTTGAGGTACAGCATGGTGCCGCCGACCAGCACAGGTGTGCGCCCGCGCGCCTGAATCTCGCCGATCAGACGATGCGCATCGCGCACAAAGTCGGCCGCGCTGTAGGCCTTGAGTGGATCGTTGATATCGATCAGGTGGTGTGGCACGGTGGCCAGCTCGGTGGCGCTGGGCTTGGCGGTACCGATGTCCATGCCTCGATACACCAGCGCGGAATCCACGCTCACGATCTCGACCGGCCAGCGCTGCGCGATCGCCATGGCCGCTGCGCTTTTGCCGCTGGCTGTGGGTCCAACGATGGCGATGCTCTGTCGCCGCGCTTGTGGATCGGGCACTTTGCTCAACGTCCTGCCAGCGGGTCGGGTGCACCCTTCAGCGGCAGTGCTTTCGTTTCCCCGAAACGCTGCACCAAGGTCCACGCGGTGACCGCGATCACCACGCTCCAGAACCACAGGCCGTTGGTCAGCGGAAGCACGCTGTTCGGTTGTTCCGCCAGGCTGCCACCGAGCCAGCCGCCCATGAAAAAGGCTGTCACCATCATCAGGAAGCCGCTCATGGCCGAGGCGGCGCCGGCTGTTTGCGGGAATGGCCCCACGGCGCCACTTTGGCCGCAAGGCTGGTGCACGCCGTGACCGAGCATGAAGAAAACGAACGGCCCGAGGATGGCCGCAGGATGCTGGATGCCCGTCAGGGCCAAGATACCCATGGTGCTGCCAGCCAGCAGGGTGCAGCCGCCGGCGACGGCGACGGTGCGCCGCACCCCCAGTCGCACCAGCAGGCGCCGGCAGATGAAGGTGCCAGTGATGTAGGACAACGACATGACCAGCATCACCAGACCATAAGCGGTCTTGGTCAGGCCCAGCACGCCGATGAACACAAACGATGACGCCGCGAGAAAGGTGAACAGACCGCCATACGAAGCGGTTGCAAGCAGGGTGAAGGCCCAGAACGTCGGGTGGCGCAGGATAGCGCCCCAGTTGCGCGCCAAAGTCATTGGCTCCAACGCCTGCGGATTCCGGTGCGCCAGCGTTTCCTCGAAACGCCAAATCAGCACGGCCAACGTACTCGCACCAAACACCGCCAGCGCCATGAGTGTCGTGCGCCAGCCGAAAAACTCTGCCAGCAGACCACCCACCGGCGCGCTGGCGCAAGCGATCACGCCCAGACCGGTCAGCCCCTTGGACATCACCCGTGCGCCATCGACCGGCGCGTACAGGTCGCGCACCACCGCGCGAGCACACATCACGCCCGCCCCCATGGCGATCCCCTGCAGCATGCGCCAGACCACAAGCTGGTCCATGGACACAGAAAAGGTACTGCCCACCGCAGCGACCACATACAGCGCAGTGCCGCCCAGCAGCACCGGTCGGCGACCGACGCGGTCCGACAGCGGTCCCCACACGAGCTGCGACAAGCCAAAGGCCAGCAGCAGCGCGGTCAGCGTCAGCTGCGCCTGCGGAAGGCTGGCGCCAAACCCTTGGGTGATCGTCGGCAGAGCAGGCAGGTACAGATCGGTGGTGACTGGCTGAAGGCCCAGCAGCAGGGACAGCACCAGCACAACGAGCCCCGGCGACATGCGCGAAGGCGAAGCAGAAACGGTGGACACGGACATCCGGTCGAGGGTAGCAGATCGACCGGCTGCCCCCCTCGCAGCCGCCATGCCGATCAGCGCAGGCCGAACATCTCGGACAGCGCGAGACGGTATTGCGGCTGACCCAGGGAATTGGTGTTGAAGTGCGAACCGCCTTGGACCAGTTCGAAACGCTTGTTCCCCGTCGCGGCTTCGAACAGGCGGCGACCCAGTTCGGGCGCAATCGTGCGGTCTTCACTGCCATGCACCACCAGCAGCGGTGAACCGATGGTCTTGACCCGCTCGATGGCTTCGAAGCGCTGCGTGATCAGAGGTCCCACTGGTAGCCAGCCCCACTTGTAGGAACTGACCACGTCGGGAATCGAGGTGAAGGTACCCTCGACGAGAGTGCCGGTTTCGTCGGTGACCTGGGCCGCCAGGTCAATGGCGATGGCTCCGCCCAGCGAGTGGCCGAAGATGTAGCGTGGTCTGTCGGGGTATTTCTGCGCCAGCCAGTCCCAGGCCGCGCGCGCGTCTTCGTAGGCCAGGGCTTCCGACGGCAGCTGGTTGGTGCTTTTGCCAAACCCGCGGTAGTCCACCGCCAGCACCGAAAAGCCCAGCTCCTGCATGCGCCGCGCGCGGAAAGCCGAGCCAACCACATTGAAGCGGGCACCGTGCAGGTAAAGCAGCACAGGCGCGTCTTTCCTGCGGCTGAATTCGTCGTGTTCCGCCCAAAGTCCGTGCAGTTTCGTCGGCTGGCCGGTCAGTGTCGAACCGAAATCGATCCACACGTCCTGCATGCCTGTGGCCGCTTCGTCGCCGCGCCACCAGCTGCGGTCCGAGGGCTGGAAGATCCAGCCGCGCTGGCGTTCGTCGAGACTGGCGCAGCCCGCGAGCAGGCCCAGGGTGAGGACGAGGGCAAGACCTGTGGTCAAAAAAAAGCGCTTCATGGAAGGGATGATGCCCCATCCGCGCAAAAAGTTCACGCTTCATGACCATGCACCGCCCTCGTTGGGGGGCTCGGTACCCGGAGTGCGAGACTTAGCGCAGTCCCGAGCGGTACTTGGCCATCAGCAGGCGACGGGCTTCGTCGTCGTCACTGGCTTGCGCTGCCTTGTCCGAGGCGCCAGGCGCTGGTGCGCTGGACGTTCCCGCAGCCGCTCGCGCAGAGGCACCGGGCGCCGGGGCCACGTTGCGTGGCCCGAGCAAGCGGCTGTTGAGGTACTCCGCATATTCGCGCAGCTTCGGGTTCTGGCTCTGGCGGGCCTCGTCCAGCACTTCTTTGGCATAGGCCAGGTCGTGCAGGAAATGTTGCACATCCAGCGAGCGCCCGAACTCCCGCTTGATCGGGATGACCATGCGCAAGGCGTAGTTCATCAGACTGTCGCCTGATGAAGACGAGGGCGGCTCCGACATGGGTGTGCTCTATCGGATCAGTTGGACGAGATCATTTCGCCGTGCTGGGTGATGTCCAGCCCAAGACGCTCGGACTTCTCGTCCACCCGCAGGCCGACGACCACCTTCACCACCACGAGAATCAAGAGGGTCATGACACCCGAATAGGCCAGCACGGCCACCCCGCCAATGGCGTTGGTCCAGACAGTGGCGGTCACCGGAGCGATGGCCGACAGGGCGAAGACCGGTACCAGCACCGTGCCGACCAGACCACCCACACCGTGCAGCGCAAACACGTCCAGCGTGTCGTCGATGCCCGTGCGCGACTTGAAGTTGGTCACCGCCAAGAAGCAGATGACGCTGGAGGCAGCGCCGATGCCCACTGCGCCGACGATGCCGACATAGCCCGACGCCGGGGTGACCGCGATCAGGCCCGCGATCGCGCCGGTGGCCATGCCCAGCACGCTCATCTGGCCGCGCTTGATGTATTCGCACAGGCCCCAGATGAAGGCACTGGCGCTGGCGGCCACCTGCGTGGCGAGCACGGCACCCACAGCGCGCGAGCTGGCTTCAAAGGCCGACCCTGCGTTGAAACCGAACCAGCCAGCCCACAAGAGGCCCGCACCCAGGACGGTGATCAGCAGGTTGTGTGGAATCATGGGCTCGGTGCCAAAGCCCTTGCGCGGTCCCACGAACCAGGCCGCCGCCAGGCCCGAGGCACCGGCCGCCACGTGGACCACGGTGCCACCGGCGAAATCCATGTGGCCCATGGCGGCGAGCCAGCCGGTGGGGTGCCACACCCAGTGCGCGATTGGCGCGTAGACCAACAAGGTCCACAAGGCTGCGAACAGCACCGTGGCGCCCAAGCGCATGCGTTCCACCGTGGCGCCCGTGATGATGGCAAACGCGATGATGGCGAACGACAGCTGGAACAGGAAGAAGGCGGATTCAGGCACCGTCGGCGCCAGCGGGTGGGCCCCGACCTTGGCCCCGACCAGGCCTTCGGCAAACAGTCGGCTGAGGCCACCGACCCAGCCGTTGCCGGGCGTGAAGGCCAGGCTGTAGCCGAGCATGGCCCAGGTCAGGGTGACCACGGCGGACGCCGCAAAGATGTGGGCCACCACCGACAGCGCGTTCTTGGTGCGCAGCATGCCGCTGTAGAACAGCATCAGGCCCGGCACGGTCATGAGAAGCACCAGCACGGTGGCGAACAGCAGCCAGGCGGTGTTGCCTCCATCGAACGCTTTGGCCACTTCGACCAGCGGTGCGGGCGCCGCCTGCTGGGCCCAGGCGGCGGGTGCCGTCAGTGCGAAGGCTGCAGCGCTGCAGCGAAGCCAGGCTGCCGAAGCAGGGGCGGGGTGACGGACGTTTGCCATGGGCGAGACCTTTCAAGGGCGCGAATGGCGTGATTGTGTAACTTTGTGTATCGTGTGTCTGTTGAGATTAGGTGGTGTTCACGTTCTTTATCGTGCTTTTCGGGGAAATTTCACGCGCGGCTGGGGCCGTTGGTGAGAAAAGCGGCATCACAGCAACGCCCTGTCTCGTCACAAGCCCCGACAAACGCTCAGCGCCCCCTGAGGAACAGCGCGTCCAGCTCCTTCATACCGAGCTGGCGCCAGGTCGGGCGGCCGTGGTTGCACTGGTCGCTGCGCTCGGTCACTTCCATCTGGCGCAACAGCGCGTTCATTTCGTCCAGCGTCAGGCGCCGGTTGGCGCGCACCGCACCATGGCAGGCCATGGTGGACAGCAGCTCATTGCGGGCTCGCTGCACGACGGTGCTGGCGTCGTGCTGGCTCAGTTCAGCCAGCACGCTGCGGGCCAGCTCCACCGGGTCGCCCTGCGCCAGGGTGGTCGGCACCGCGCGCACCGCCAGGGTTCTGGGCGAAAAGGGCACGATCTCCAACCCCAGCATGGCCAGCACCACGCCGCTGTCCTCGGCCGTGGCCACTTCTTGCGGGGTGGCGGCAAAGGTGGCCGGGATCAACAGCGGCTGGCTGGCCAGCTGTTCGTCGTCCATTTGGAGTTTGAGCCGTTCGTACACGATGCGCTCGTGGGCGGCGTGCATGTCCACCACCACCAGCCCCTGCGTGTTCTCGGCCAGGATGTAGACGCCGTGCAGCTGTGCCACTGCGCGGCCCAGCGGCCATTCTCCGTCGGGCAGGGCGGTCGCAGAGGCGGGGGCGGTGGGCAACGGCGCGTTCGGTACCCATGGATCTGACGCGACGCTCCGACTTTGCGCAGGAAGCTGCCCAGGCACTGCGTGGCCGCCAGAACGATCGGGACCCCACAAGGCACCCAGGTCATTGACCCGATGCCCGACCTGAGGGACTTCAGGTCGCCAGGGCAAGGCTTGCTGGTTCCCAACCGCCTGCTCAGGAAACTGAAATGTGTCGCCCGTTGCCGGTATTGAGGACGTCGTCGATGGGGGAGTCAGTTGCCCCGACCTGGGCGCGGCCAACGCACTTTCCACCGCGTGCCGCACCGCCTGGTGCACTTCGCGGCTGTCGCGAAAGCGGACCTCGATCTTGGTCGGATGGACGTTCACGTCCACCCGCGCGGGGTCGATGCCCAGGTACAGCGCGTACACCGGCTGACGGTGGCCGTGCAGCACATCTTCATAAGCGCTGCGGGCGGCATGGGTGATGACCTTGTCGCGCACGAAGCGGCCGTTGACGTAGGCGAACTGCCAGTCGGCGCGCGAGCGGGCGGCGTCTGGCACGCCGGCAAAACCCCAGACCCGCAGGCGCTGCACACCGTCGGTGCTGGGCCCAGCGCCCGGCACGCTGTCGGCTGGCCAGTTCACCGCCACCGCCTGCTCAATGAACTCCTCTCCAAGCACATCGGCCAGCCGCCGACGCAGCGCGTCCAGCACAGGTTCGCCGCTGGCCCGATCGATGGACACGGCACGCCACTGTGCCACCAGCTTGCCCTCGTGCCAGATCGCAAAACCGACCTCGGGCCGGGCCAGCGCATGGCGGCGCACGGCCTCGACGCAATGCGCCAGCTCGGTGCTGTCGGACTTGAGGAACTTGCGCCGCGCAGGCGTGGCGAAAAACAGTTCACGCACCTCGACCGTGGTGCCTCGCGCGCGGGCCGTGGGTTGCAGCTCGCCGCTGCGCCCGTCCAGCAGCCAGCCGTGGGCCGCACCCTCGTCGGTGCGGGTGAGCACCGAGACTTCGGCAATCGAGCAGATGGCCGCCAGCGCCTCGCCCCGAAAACCCATGGTGTCCACGGCTTCGAGGTCGTGCAGGCTGGCGATCTTGCTGGTGGCGTGGCGCTTGAGCGCAACGGGCAGCTCCTCGCGCAGGATGCCGCTGCCGTCGTCTTCCACGCTGATCAGCCGCACGCCGCCAGCCTGCAGCCGCACGGTGATCTGGGTCGCGCCGGCGTCCAGCGCGTTGTCCACCAGTTCGCGCACCACCGACGCGGGTCGCTCGACAACTTCTCCGGCCGCAATCTGGCTGATCAGCTCGTCGGGCAGTTCTAGGATCGGGCGGCGGGAAAAAGGATGGGACGCGTTCACCCGAAGCATTCTAGGTGGCGGGAAAGGCGCCAGCAGGCCGGAGATAATCAGAGGTTATGGAAATCGCCCTGTACCTGATCGACTTCATCCTGCACGTGGACAAACACCTGCAGGCCTTCGTGCAAGCCTACGGCGTCTGGGTCTACGCCCTGCTGTTCCTGATCATTTTTGTCGAGACCGGCCTGGTGGTCATGCCTTTTCTGCCGGGCGACTCGCTGCTGTTCATCGTCGGCGCGCTGTGCGGCGCCGGGCTGCTGGACTGGTCGCTCGCCGCCGGGCTGATGCTGGTGGCGGCGATCCTGGGCGACCAGGTCAATTATTCGATCGGCCGTTACTTTGGACCCAAAGTGTTCCAGTGGGAGAACTCGCGTTTTTTCAACAAGAACGCCTTCAACCAGGCCCACAACTTCTACGAACGCTACGGCGGCGTGACCATCATCATCGCCCGCTTCATGCCCTTTGTCCGCACCTTCGCGCCTTTCGTGGCCGGCGTGGCCGAAATGAACCGGGGCAAGTTCACCACCTACAACGTGGTCGGCGCGGTGATCTGGGTGATCGGTCTGACAGCGGCGGGTTACTTCTTTGGCAACCTGCCCTGGGTGCAGGCCAACCTGTCCAAGATCATCTGGGCGCTGATCATCGTGCCGGGCTTGATCGCGATCTACGGTGGCTGGCGCGCGGCGAAGGCAGAGAAAGCCCGGGCAGCGGCCGGGGCCTGACCAGGCCGCGGGTCAGGCCTGCTGCTTTCTCGCCAAAGGCGGATTCGCTGAAAAGTACTTGACGATGCCCTTGAGCAGGGCGTCGGCCAGTTTCTCCTGGTAGTCGTTGCTGCGCAGCCGCACCTCTTCGTCGGGGTTGCTGATGAAGGCGGTTTCGACCAGCACGCTGGGAATGTCCGGCGCTTTGAGCACCGCGAACCCGGCCTGCTCGACCCGTGGCTTGTGCAGCTTTCCGACGCGGCCGACCTCGCCAAGCATCGCGCTGCCGAGCTTGAGGCTGTCCTTGATCTGAGCGGTGGTGCTCATGTCCAGCAGAGCGCGCTGCAGTGTCGAGTCTTTGACCTTGACGTTGATGCCGCCCACCAGATCGGCCGAATTCTCCTTGTTCGCCATCCAGCGCGCTGCGGCGCTGCTGGCGCCTCTGGTGCTGAGCGCAAAGATGCTCGCGCCCTGCGGACGCGGTGTCATGAAGGCATCGGCGTGGATGCTGATGAACAGGTCGGCCCTGACGCGCTGCGCTTTCTGCACCCGGGTTCTCAATGGCACGAAAAAGTCGGCGTCCCGCGTCATGTAAGCCCGCATCGGATTGCCGTTGACTTTGGTGGCGTTGATGCGCGTACGCAGTTTTTGCGCCACCAGGAGCACCACGTCTTTCTCCTGCGTGCCACCGGGGCCGATGGCGCCTGGGTCTTCGCCGCCGTGGCCGGGATCGATCGCGACGATGATCAGGCGCTCCGCTTTGTTGCCGGGGGCGGGTTTGACTTCTGCTTTGGACGTGTTGTTGGGTGAAGATTTGTTGGCTTCGGCCGCTTTGGGTGGCGCCGCGGGGCGCGTTTTACCGCTGATCAGGTCGCCCAGCGGGTCCTCGCCCCTGCTGGATTCGCCTGCATGGAGTTCAGCCCCCAGCAGTTCGGCAGCCCGCGCCGACGACTCGTCCACCGCCGACACATGCTGTCGGATCAGCTCTTCGAGCGGGTCAACCGCCAGCGTCGGGTACAGGTCAAACACCAGCCGGTGCTGGTAGGCGGCCACCGGCTGCAGGTTGAACACCTGCGGCTTGATCGGCTTCTTCAGGTCGATGGTCAGGCGCGCGACATTGGGCCCCACCGGCGTGACCCGGATCGCAGCGATGTTCGGGTCGTCGGGCTGCAGCTTGCCGATCAGCTCGCGCACGCTGTCGACCAGGTCAATGCCCTCGATCTCCACGCTCAGCCGCGCGTCGTTCGCCTCGGTCTTGCGCGCCTTGAGTTCGCCGTCGGATTCGAGCGTGACGCGCGTGTAGTCCTGCGCTGGCCACAGACGCACGGCCACGACGCGGCCCGCCAGCGCCAACTGCGGCGCGCCGATCAACAGCACCAGCGTGCCGGCCTTGAGCAGGTCGCGGCGGTTGGGAAAACGAATGGTTTCGGTCATATGTTCAGGGCGGCCAGCAACTGTCGGCCGGCGTCGGTAAAGCCCAACACGCTCACCACGCGAGGGCTGTCGCTGACATCAAGGTCGGCCGAGCCGTCGAGCGCTTCGTCCGGCAGTATGGTCAGCGCCGCGTCGACCGCCGTCATCAGCCCAGCCGCCCGCTCGGGCCACTCGACCAGCTTGAGCCCAGGGCTGGCGAACAGTTCCCTAAAACCCGCGTCTTCCCATTCGCGCGGATCGCCGAAGCGGTAGAAATCGAAGTGCCAGGCGTTCAGCGGCCCGTGCGGCCCGGCCTCGGCGCGGTGCGGCTCAACCACCGCGTAGGTCGGACTCTTGATGCGACCCGTGACACCCAGCGCGCGCAGCAGGTGCCGCACGAAGGTGGTCTTGCCCGCGCCCAGGTCGCCCGCCAGCGTGAGCGTGGCGTTCGCGATGGCCGGGCAAAGCGCCAGCCGCTGCGCGAAGGCGACGGTCGCGGCCTCGTCCGACCAGCGCCCGTCCCAGCGCGCGCCTTCGAGCGAAGGCGTTCCTACAATGCGCTGACGATGAGATCCGGATTCGATGCTGCTCAACTGATGGTTCAGGTTCAGGCCTGGGGCCGGGAACTCGGATTCTCCCAAATCGGCGTGGCCGATATCGATCTCTCGACCGCCGAGCCCGGACTGGCGGCCTGGCTGGGTGCCGGATTTCACGGCGGCATGGACTACATGGCCCGCCACGGCATGAAGCGCGCACGTCCCGCCGAGCTGGTGCCCGGCACCGTGAGCGTCATCACCGCGCGCCTGGACTACCTGCCGCGCGGCACACCGGATGGCTGGACAGGCGACGAGCTGGCCCGGCTGCACCGGCCCGGAGATGCCATCGTCTCTGTCTACGCGCGGGGGCGGGACTACCACAAGGTATTGCGCAGCCGCCTGCAGCAGCTGGCCGAACGCATCGAAGACGCCATTGGCCCCTTCGGCCACCGCGTCTTCACCGACTCCGCGCCCGTGCTCGAAGCCGAACTCGCCAGCCGCAGCGGCCAAGGCTGGCGCGGCAAACACACGCTGATCCTCAACCGCGAAGGCGGCTCGATGTTCTTCCTCGGCGAACTCTATGTCGATATCGCCCTGCCCGCCAGCGAGCCCGTCAGCGAACACTGCGGCGCCTGCAGCGCCTGCATCAGCGCCTGCCCCACACAGGCCATCGTCGCGCCCTACCGCCTCGACGCACGCCGTTGCATCTCTTACCTCACCATCGAACACGAAGGCCCGATCCCCGAAGACCTGCGCCCGCTGATCGGCAACCGCATCTACGGCTGCGACGACTGCCAGCTGGTCTGCCCCTGGAACAAGTTCGCGCAGCGCAGCCCGCTGCCCGACTTCGACCCGCGCGAAGGGTTGACGGGCGCCACGCTGAACGAGCTGTTCGGATGGAGCGAAGAAGATTTCCTGCGCCGCACCGAAGGCAGCGCCATCCGCCGCATCGGGCATGCACGGTGGCTGCGCAACATCGCGGTGGCGATGGGGAATGCGCTGCGGATGGAGGAGGACGCCGCGATTCGGGCGGCGCTGGCGGCGCGGTCAGGGCATCCTGACCCGGTGGTTGGCGAAACCGTTGCCTGGGCCGCCGCTCAGCGTCCGTCCCGCTGAAGCAGGGCCTGGCTGTAGTCGAGAAACTCGTGCAGATGTTCGGTGATCACGCGCACCGTGATGGGCAGTTGCAAGGCCTGGTAGTCGTGCACCGCTACATTGCGAAAACCCACCATCCGCTTGAGCGCATCGGCCAGCGGGGCCGCAATCCAGCCGCCCTGCGCCAGCAGGCCGAACACGTCGCGCGCGCTCTGCGGCACGCCCAGCCGCTCGCGGCGCACCAGGTGTTGCCCCATGTCCAGCGCCGCCTCGCAGGCGCGCTGGATGTTCAGGATCGCCGCGTCTTGGCGGGTGAAGTCAGTGGCAAACGTGTCTGGGTTGGCGGCGTACTCTTCCCGCGCCCGTCGCACGCAGCGTTCGATCGT
>JBIIQD010000283.1:0-4319 GCA_044342265.1 Hydrogenophaga sp.
CTTGACGGGTTCGCGCATGGTCACGAACTCTTCGGCGGCGGTCGGGTGGATGCCGATGGTGCTGTCGAACACCGCCTTGGTGGCGCCGGCCTTCATGGCCACCGCAAAGCCTTGCACGATCTCGCCCGCCTCGGCGCCCACCATGTGCAGGCCCACCACGCGGTCGCTGGCGGTGTCCACCACCAGCTTCATCAGCGTGCGTTCGCTGCTGCCCGAGAGCGTGTGCTTGAGCGCCTTGAACTCGCTGCGGAACACGGTGACCTGGCCGAACGTCTCGCGCGCTTGCGCTTCGCTCAGGCCCACGGTGCCGATGTTGGGGTGGGTGAACACGGCGGTGGGGATGAACTCGTAGCTCATGGCGCGCGGCGGCTTGCCGGCAGCGGGGCCGAACAGCTGATCGACCACCACCATGGCCTCGCCCAGCGCCACCGGGGTCAGCTGCACGCGGTTGGTCACGTCGCCCACGGCGTAGATGCTGGGCACATTGGTCTGGTAGGTCTCGCTCACGATCACCTCGCCCTGCGCGCCCTGGGCCACGCCCACCGATTCGAGGCCCAGGCCCGCCACGTTGGGCTTGCGGCCGGTCGCGTACAGCACCGCGTCGGCCAGCACCACCGCGCCGCCGCCGCATTCCACGCGCAGACCATCGTCGGTTTGGTGGATGTCCACCACGTCGGCGTTCAGCCGCAGGTCTACGCCAGACTTCTTCATCTCGGCGGCGACAAAGTGGCGGATCTCGTCGTCAAACCCGCGCAGCACCTGCTCGCCCCGGTAGAGCTGGGTCACGCTCGATCCCAGGCCGTTGAAGATGGACGCGAACTCGCAGGCGATGTAGCCGCCACCCACCACCAGCAGGCGCTTCGGGAAAGGCTCCAGGTCGAAGATCTCGTTGGAACTGATGACGTGTTCGCGGCCCACAAAGTGCGGCACGTGCGGTGTGCCGCCGGTGGCGATCAGGATGTGTTGTGCGCTGAAGTTCTGGTGCCCGGGGCTGCCGTCGGCGTTGAGCGTGGCCAGGCCCACGCTGTGTGCGCCTTGCACGCGCGCGAAGCCGTCGAACACCGTGACGCCCGAGCCGCGCAGCAGGTTGCCGTAGACGCCGTTCAAGCGGCTGATTTCCTTGGCCCGGTTGGCTTTGAGTGTTGCCCAGTTGAGTCGCGGCGCGCTGTCGATTTCCCAGCCAAACCCGGCGGATTCATGGAAGGCGTCGGCGTAGTGAGCGGCGTAGCTGTAGAGCTTCTTGGGGATGCAGCCCACGTTGACGCAGGTACCGCCCAGGCCGTCGGTGCCCAGCGCTTCGGCCAGTGCCACGCGGGCACCCCGCTGCGCGGCCATGCGGGCGGCGCGAACGCCGCCGCTGCCGCCACCGATGACGAACAAATCAAAGTCGTGTGTGCTCATGCTGTCGTTACGGTCGCGCTGTCGCGACCGGTGCTGTAGGGCCAGTCAGTTTACGCGCCACAGCCGAGGTGCGTGCTGGCCGGAGGCTCAGCTCTTGGCGTTCACGTCGTCGCGCTTGAGCGCACGGCGCTTGGCCATTTCACGCCCCATGCCCAGCGTGTCGATGCCGGCCAGGCGCTTCTTGGCCTCGGGGTAGGCGATCGACTCTTCCAGCACGATGTGGTCCAGGTACAGTGCCTCGAACACCTCCAGCGCGTGGCGCAGTTCCATGGTGTCGAACCAGAGGTTGCCGCCGGTCGCGGCTTCCAGCGAAGGGGCGATCTGGATCCAGTTCTCTTCCAGCCAGCCGTGGTCCTGGATCAGGTGCTCGGTCGTCTGCACGATCTCGGCGCTCTGGCTGGCCAGCAGGGCCGGGAAGATGTGTTTTTCTTCGTCCAGGTGGTGCTGGCGCGCTTCGGTGTTGAAGTAGTCCAGCACGCGGCGCGCGTGCCCCCGGTTGACCTGGTTCAGGCCATCGTTCTCGATCGCATCCACCAGCGCGTTCAGCTGTTGCAGGTAGCGCTGGATGTCCTGATGGGTGCTGTCCAGGAACTCGAAAACAGCGATGGCAACGGGGGCAGCACTCATGATGGACTCCTGTGAAGCGATGGGTCTATTCTGAGGATGCTGCGCTGCCGCATTTTGATCTTGCGCAAACAAAAAGCCCGCCGAAGCGGGCTTCCGATGAAGTGCACGCGCGGTTTGCACCGCCGCGGTGCAAACCGGATCAATACGTGTACACGCCGCGCCCGGTCTTGCGGCCCAGCCAGCCTGCCGCCACCATTTCCTTCAACAGTGGCGCCGGGCGGTACTTGCTGTCGTTGAACTCGGCCATGTAGACGTTCATGACGGCCAGGCACACGTCCAGGCCAATCATGTCGGCCAACGCGAGCGGGCCGATGGGCTGGTTGGTGCCGAGCTTCATGCCGGCGTCGATGTCTTCCGGCGTGGCGATGCCTTCGGCCAGCACAAAAAACGCCTCGTTGATCATCGGCACCAGGATGCGGTTGACCACGAAACCGGGCGCGTTCTTCACCGTGATCGGTGTCTTGCCCAGCGCCTCGGCCATGGCCTTGACGGCATCGTGCGTGGTGTCGCTGGTCTGCAGGCCACGGATGATCTCCACCAGCGCCATCATGGGCACGGGGTTGAAGAAGTGCATGCCGATGAAGCGGTCGGCGCGCTGCGTGGCGGCGGCCAGCTTGGTGATGCTGATCGAGCTGGTGTTGGTGGCCACGATCACCTCGGGCGCGAGCAGGCCGTCGAGCTGCTGCAGGATCTTGATCTTGAGCGCCTCGTTTTCGGTCGCGGCTTCGATCACCAGCTGTGCGGCCTTGAGGTCGTCGTAGTTCGTCGAGCCCTGGATCAGCGCCAGCGCCTGCGCTTTGCCTTCGGTGGTCAGCTTCTCCTTCTTGATCAAGCGGTCCAGGCTGCTCGCGATGGTGGCCATGCCCTTGTCCACCGCGGCCTGGGCGATGTCGACCATCACCACGCGGACGCCGCTGGTGGCGCAGGCCTGGGCGATGCCGTTGCCCATGGTGCCCGAGCCGATGATGCCGACGGTCTGGATGCTGCTCATGAAAGGTTCACTCCTGTGTGTGACGAAAAAATGAAGGGCTGGGCGCATCCGCGCGCGGCCCACGGGGCGTCACGCAGGCGTCTTTCCTAGGCTTTGGCGTCTACCGGCCCAGCCACCCGCGTGCTACCTTGAAACCAGATTGTCGCTGCCCGTCTTGCATCTCCATGACGGACAGCGAATGCACAGGCACGGTGAAGCGATTCCTGTGCCATCCCTTGGAGACTTCATGTTCGATTTCATCATCGTCGGCGGCGGTTCTGCCGGCAGCGTGCTCGCGGGCCGTCTGAGCGAAGACCCGGCCGTGCGCGTGGCCCTGCTCGAAGCCGGGCCGGCGGATCACAGCGTGCTGATCCACTGCCCGGGCGGTCTGGCCGTGATGGCCAAGTACGAGCTCAACGGCTGGGGTTACAGCACCACGCCGCAGCCTGGCCTGAACGGGCGCCGGGGCTACCAGCCGCGCGGCAAAGTGCTGGGCGGCTCCAGCTCCATCAACGCCATGATTTATGCGCGCGGCCACGCGCAGGACTACGACGGCTGGGCTGCGCAGGGCAACCCGGGCTGGTCGTTCGCCGAGGTGCTGCCGTACTTCAAGCGCGCCGAGCACAATGAACAGGGCGCCGACGCGCTGCACGGCCAGGGCGGTCCGCTCAACGTGATGGACCTGCGATCGCCCAACCCCTTTCTGCCGTCGTTCATTGAAGCCGGCCAGCAGGCGAACCAGCGCCATAACACCGATTTCAACGGCCCGGAGCAAGAAGGCGTGGGCGTCTACCAGGTGACGCACAAGAATGGCGAGCGTTTCAGCGCCGCCAAAGCCTATCTCACACCGCACCTGGGGCGGCCCAACCTGAAGGTCATCACGGGTGCATTGACCACGCGTGTGCTTACCGAAACGGTGGATGGTCGGCCACGCGCGGTCGGCGTGGAGTACCGGCCCGATGGCGGGCGCGGGGCGGTGCAGACTTTGACGCTCAAGCCGGGCGGTGAGGTGCTGCTGAGCGCCGGTGCCTTCGGCTCGCCGCAGTTGCTGATGCTCTCGGGCATCGGCCCGGCAGAACACCTGCGCCAACACGGCATCCCCGTGCTGCACCACCTGCCGGGTGTGGGCGAGAACCTGCACGACCACCCTGACGTGGTGCTGGTGGTGAACGCGCCCCAGGTGCGCGACCTGTTCGGCATTTCACCGCGTGGCGTTCTGAACATGGTCAAGGGCATCTTCGAATGGCGCCGCCTGCGCAGCGGCATGTTGACCAGCAACTTCGCCGAAGCGGGCGGTTTCATCAAGAGCGCGCCGCAGGAA
>JBIIQD010000178.1:0-5729 GCA_044342265.1 Hydrogenophaga sp.
CCGCCGCACCCAAGCCGGCGGCGGCGTCCACAGCCAGTGCTTCAGGCGATGGCGAGAGCTGGGAAAGCTTCTGAAGACCTTCACCCAAGGAGTCACCACATGGACCTGAACACCACGACCCCCGCCGTAGGCGCCGCGCGCAACGCCAGCGCCCCGAACAACACCGCCAGCGAGTTCCTCACGTTCCGCCTCGGGGCGGAGGAATACGGCATCGACATCCTTCGCGTCCAGGAAATCCGCTCCTACGAGGAGCCCACGCGGATCGCCAATGCGCCGCACTTCATCAAGGGCGTGGTGAACCTGCGCGGGGTGATCGTGCCGGTGGTGGACCTGCGCATCAAGCTCGGTTGCGAGAGCGTTGAATACAACGGCTTCACGGTGGTGATCGTGCTCAACGTGCATGGGCGCGTGGTGGGCGCGGTGGTGGATTCGGTGTCCGACGTGCTGGAGCTGGCCGCCGACACGATCAAGCCAGCGCCCGAAATGAACACCACGGTGGATACAGGTTTCATCACCGGTATCGCCAGCGTGGGCGAGCGCATGCTGATCCTGATGGACATCTCCGCCCTCATGAGCAGCGCCGACATGGGGTTGATGGACAGCGCCAGCCAGCAGTTGCAGTGAATTTTCCCGACCGACCATTGGTGGTTCTCATTGCCGGAGGATGGCCGTGTTTGACAGATTCAAGATTGGTCAGCGCCTGAGCCTGGGCTTTGGCACTGTGCTTTTGTTGCTCGTGGCGACCACGGGCCTGGCGATTCAATCCATCACCTCTGCCATTGCCGAGAGGAAAGAAATCGTCGACCTGCAACAGCGGGTCACCCTGACCGAAGAGTGGGTGGCCAGCACGCAACTGAACTTCAGCCGGTTGATTGGCCTGGCCAACTCCGGCACCAAACCCGAGGTGCAGGCTTACTTCAAGCCATTGATCGCAAAGACCACCGAACGGATCAACGAGCTGCAGAAGGGTCTGGAGGTGTTGATCGATTCGGACCAGGGCAAGGTCCTGATGGTCGACATCGCCGCGAAGCGCCAGGAGTACGTCGTGACGCGCAAGACCTACCTTGATGCGCTCGCGGCGGATGATCCGCAAGCCGGGAGCCTGCTGACAGACAAGCTGCTCCCAACGGCGGAGATCTACATCACCACCATGCAGGAGCTCAAGAAGAACGAGCGGGCCTTGGTCGACAAGGTCGTTTTGAGGGGAGAAGCCTCGGCCAAGGGCCAAATCGGATGGCTGGCTGGGATGGCTTTCCTGGCGCTTCTGGTGGGTGTGCTGGTGGCCTGGAGAACCACGCGCGCAGTGACCGCGCCTGTGATCGACGCCGTGCGGGTCGCCAGGGCCGTGGCGGACGGTGATCTGACGCAACCTGTCACGGTGAATCGCCACGACGAGTTCGGTGAACTGCAGAAGGCGCTGGGGGACATGAAAGCTTCGCTATTGAACACTGTGCGCCAGGTGCGCCAGGCCAGCGACAGCATTGGTGTGGCGTCAAGCGAGATCGCTTCTGGCAACCAGGACCTGAGTGCCCGCACCGAGCAAGCGGCGAGCAACCTGGAAGAGACGGCGGCGAGCATGGAGCAGCTCACCAGCACGGTGAAGAACAGCGCCGACGCGGCCCGCCAGGCCAACCAGCTCGCTGCCAATGCGTCCGAGATCGCCGTGCGCGGCGGCCAGGTGGTCGGCCAGGTCGTCACCACCATGGACGAAATCAACCACAGCAGCAAGAAGATCAGCGACATCATCGGCGTGATCGACGGCATCGCCTTCCAGACCAACATCCTGGCGCTGAACGCGGCGGTGGAAGCCGCCCGCGCGGGTGAACAGGGCCGGGGCTTTGCGGTGGTGGCCTCCGAGGTGCGCAGCCTGGCGCAGCGCAGCGCCGAAGCGGCCAAGGAGATCAAGGGCCTGATCAGCAACAGTGTGGAGAAAGTGGAAACCGGCAACCAGCTGGTGGCCGATGCGGGCCAGACCATGAGCGAGATCGTGGGGTCGATCCAGCGCGTGAGCGACATCATTGGCGAGATCACGACCGCGGCTGGTGAGCAGAGCGACGGCATCGGACAGGTCAACACCGCGGTCAGCCAGCTCGACCAGATGACGCAGCAGAACGCGGCGCTGGTGGAAGAGAGCGCCGCTGCTGCCGAGAGCCTGAAGGACCAGGCCAGCCGCCTGGCCCAAGTGGTGGCGGTGTTCCGCATCGATGCAGGGGCAACGGGCCTGTCAGCCGCCCGCGCTGCCGTGTAGCCGAAGGCTGTCCCAGTGCGAGTCACCCTGCCCAAGGCGGCAGCGCCCAAGCCCGTTGCCGCAGTGGCCC
Source organism: Hydrogenophaga sp. (assembly GCA_044342265.1). GTDB lineage: Bacteria > Pseudomonadota > Gammaproteobacteria > Burkholderiales > Burkholderiaceae_C > Hydrogenophaga. Next base: position 2,319 of record JBIIQD010000178.1, read on the forward strand.
AGGCTGCAACGCCGCCGACCGCCACCAAGCGCACGCCCGAGCCAGCCAGCGCCGAAGGCGACTGGGAAAGCTTTTGAAGTAGGCCTATGACTTCGTGACGAAGGCATGGGAAGCGAAAGTCGACTTCCTGATGCTTGCGCCCGGAACACGGTCCTTGCGCAACCCCAACAACGAACACACGACATGAACAGCATGACCACGCAGCCATCTCAAGGAGGACGGATGAAACAACGGGTCGGGTTCATGCGTCGCTACTCCATCCGGACCCGCCTGCTCGGCACCTTGGTGGTCATGCTGACGCTGGTGTGTCTGGTGAGTGCGGTGGGCGTTTTCTCGATGGCTAAGCAAAGCCAGGTCACCGACCAATTCATTGTCCGCTCGCTGGAGCGCGCTGATGCGCTGAGTGACGTCAACCGGCTGGTGGGTGACATCAACCGGGCCGAGAAGGACATGATCATTTACTACGATGATCGGATCACGCTGAACCAGCACCGCGATAATTGGACCGCCAGCGTCGCGTCGGCCAAGCAGCTGCTGGAGTCGATGCGCACCAGCGCCAACAAACAGGAAGCGCCGCTGCTGGACGCAGCCATGGCCAGCCTGGGTGCCTATGTCGAGGACACCTTGCGCATCGTGGTGCAGGTGGAAGACGGCGCCTACGACACCGCGACCACAGCCGACAAGATGCTGGGCAAGGCCAAAGACCACATGAAGAAGCTCGACGACGCCCTGGTCAAGACCGCCGAGGTGCTGGATGCGGACGCCAGCCAGGCGCGCACCAACCGGGAACAGGGCATGGTCAATGCCGCCTTGCTCAACCTGGGTGTGCTGGGGCTGGTGGCGTTGTTGCTGGTGCCGTTCACCTGGATCAACATCCGCAGCATCTGCAAGCCATTGGAGCGCACGCGCGAACTGGTCACGGCCATTGCGGCTGGCGACCTGTCTCAGTCTGTGGAGGTCGAGGGCAAAGACGAAACCGCCATGATGATGGAAGCCTTGCGCTCGATGCAATCATCGCTGCAGCAGATGATGGGTCAGGTGCGCAGCGCCACCGACAGCATCAACACCGTCTCCATGGAGCTCGCTGCTGGCAACCAGGACCTGAGTGCCCGAACCGAACAGGCGGCGAGCAACCTGGAAGAGACGGCGGCGAGCATGGAGCAGCTCACCAGCACGGTGAAGAACAGCGCCGACGCCGCCCGCCAGGCCAACCAGCTGGCCGCCAACGCCAGCGAAGTGGCGGTGCGCGGCGGCCAGGTGGTCTCGCAGGTGGTTGCCACCATGGACGAGATCAACCACAGCAGCCAGAAGATCAGCGACATCATCGGCGTGATCGACGGCATCGCGTTCCAGACCAACATCCTGGCGCTCAACGCGGCGGTGGAGGCGGCTCGTGCCGGTGAGCAGGGCCGGGGTTTTGCCGTGGTGGCGGGCGAAGTGCGTAACCTGGCGCAGCGCAGTGCTGAAGCGGCCAAAGAGATCAAGGGACTGATCGGCAACAGCATGGAAAAGGTGGAAGCCGGCACCAGGCTGGTCGCTGATGCGGGCCAGACCATGAGCGAGATCGTGGGTTCGATCCAGCGCGTGAGCGACATCGTGGGCGAGATCACGGCCGCCGCCGGTGAACAGAGCGAAGGCATCGACCAGGTCAACACCGCGGTCAGTCAGCTCGACCAGATGACTCAGCAGAACGCGGCGCTGGTGGAACAGAGCAGTGCGGCCGCCGAAAGCCTCAAATCACAAGCAGAGCACTTGACGCAAGCGGTCCGGGCGTTCAAAACAGTGCACATCTGAGCAGCCAGTCCGACACTTCCAGGAGCAAGGCAAGCAAGGGCGCGCGCGAGCAGATCGCGCTGATGGATCGGTCTGAGGCCGCAGGCAACGGCTGATGTGACTCAACCGCAGCAGACGCAGGGCATTGACGAGCTCGGTGACATCATCGGCGCGATCGACGGGATTGCTCTCCAGGCCAACATGCTGGCGCTGAACACGGCGGCGGAGCAGGTGTGCTGTAGCGCACGGTGCAAGCCGGGCTTGCCTATACTGACCGCCTGATTCACTGCTCATCGGAAAGGCTCGCCATGAACGCCCGACTGCCCGCTTCTGCACTTCCGCTGGACCCCCAGATCCTGCAATCCCAGGTGGACACCGCCTGGCACGAACGCATCGTGCCCGAGCTGGAGCGATACATCGAGGTGCCGGCCAAGTCGCCGATGTTCGACCCCGACTGGGCCGCGCACGGTCTGCTTGAGCGCGTGCTGCAGAACGCTGCCGACTGGGTGCGGGCACAGCAGGTCGAGGGCCTGACAATGGAGATCGTGCGCCTGAACGACGCACAAGGCCGAGCACGCACCCCGGTGCTGTTCTTTGAACTGCCTGCCAGCGAGGGCGCCGACGGCTCACCCGCACCGGCCTCGGGCCAGACTGTGCTGATGTACGGCCACCTGGACAAACAGCCCGAGTTCAGCGGCTGGCGCAGCGACCTGGGCCCCTGGACGCCCAAGATCGACGACGGCAAGCTGTACGGTCGCGGTGGCGCTGATGACGGCTACGCGGTTTACGCCAGCATCGCCGCCATCCAGGCCATCAAGGCCCAGAGCGCGGCGCACCCGCGCATCGTCGGGCTGATCGAAACCTGCGAAGAAAGCGGCTCGGGCGACCTGCTGCCGTACATCGACGTGCTCAAGCCGCGCCTGGGCGATGTCGGTCTGGTGATTTGCCTGGACAGTGGCGCCGGCAACTACGACCAGCTGTGGCTGACCACCAGTCTGCGCGGCATGGCCAGCGGCGTGCTCAAGGTCGATATCCTTACCGAAGGCATCCACTCCGGCGACGCCTCGGGCCTGGTGCCGTCGAGTTTTCGCATCATGCGGCAGGTGCTGGACAGGCTCGAGGACAGCACCACCGGTCGTCTGCTCCCAGCCAGTTTTCACTGTGAGGTCCCCGCCGAGCGACTGGCGCAGGCGCGGGCGACGGCGGCCATTCTGGGCGACGAGCTGTTCAAGCGCTTTCCCTGGGCGCACCACGATTGCGGCGGTTCCACCGTGTTCGCGCTGCCCACCACCTCCGACCCGGTGGAGGCACTGCTGAACCGCACCTGGCGACCCACACTCAGTGTCACCGGCGCCGACGGGTTCCCCGAACTGCAAAACGCCGGCAACGTGCTACGTCCCTACACCGCCTTCAAGCTCAGCCTGCGCCTGCCGCCGCTGGTGGACGCGGCGCAGGCGGTGCAGCAGCTCAAGGAGCTGCTGGAAGACAACGCGCCCTACCAGGCCAAGGTTACTTTTGAAGGACTGGGATCGGCCACTGGCTGGAATGCACCGGCTACCGCACCGTGGTTCGAATCGGCCTTGCAGGCCGCCTCGCAGGCGCACCACGGCGCAGCCTGCGCCACCATCGGACAGGGCG
>JBIIQD010000179.1:0-5715 GCA_044342265.1 Hydrogenophaga sp.
TGCCAAGATCCACCCGCAACTGTTCCAGGAGCAGGTGGCGCTGGCCCAGCCGGGCGACGTGGCCGCGATGTTCTTCACCTCGGGCACCACCGGCAACCCCAAGGGCGTGGTCCACACCCACAACACCCTGATTGACCGCGCCGCCGTGGGCGCCAAGTTCGACAAGCTGACCGACCAGGACGAGGTGCTGGCCTACCTGCCACCGGCCTGGATCGGGCAGAACATCTTTTCCTACGCACAGTGGTTGGTGGCGGGCTACGTGGTGAACTGCCCAGAGTCGGGCGCCACGGTCACCATCGACCTCAAGGAAGTCGGCCCGACCTACTACTTCGCGCCGCCGCGCGTGTTCGAAGGCCTGCTCACCACGGTGATGATCCGCATGGAAGACGCGGGCACCTTGAAGCGCAAGATGTTCCATGCCTTCATGGACGTGGCGCGGCGCGTTGGCCCGGCCAAGATGGACGGCAAATCGGTCGGCCTCATGGACAACATCAAGTACGCGCTGGGCAACCTGTTCGTCTACGGCCCGCTGCGCAACAGCCTGGGCCTGTCCCGGGTGCGGGTGGCCTACACAGCCGGTGAAGCCATTGGCCCCGACCTGTTCAGCTTCTACCGCAGCATCGGCATCAACCTCAAGCAGCTCTACGGCTCGACCGAGACCGCGGTGTTCGTCTGCCTGCAGCCCGACCACGAAGCGCGCGCCGACACCGTGGGTGTGCCCTGCGAGGGGGTGGAGATCAAGCTCAGCGAGACGGGCGAGATCCTGGTGAAGTCGCCCGGCCTGCTCAAGGAGTACTACAAGAACCCCGCCGCCACCGCCGAGGTGCTGACCGCCGACGGCTGGTACCACACCAGCGACGCGGGCTTCATCGACGCCTCGGGCCACCTCAAGATCATCGACCGCGTGAAAGACGTGGGCCGCATCAAGGGCGGCGCCAACGACGGCGCCATGTTCGCGCCCAAGTACGTGGAGAACAAGCTCAAGTTCTTCTCGCAGATCAAGGAAGTGGTGGCGTATGGCGACCAGCGCGAGAAGGTCTGCGTGATGGTCAACATCGACTTCGAGGCCGTGGGCAACTGGGCTGAGCGCCGCAACCTGCCGTATGCCGGCTACACCGACCTGGCCCAGAAGCCCGAGGTGTACGAGCTGATCCGGGAGTGCGTGGAAAAGGTCAACGCCGACCTGAGCCGCGACGAGCTGCTGGCGGGCAGCCAGATCAGCCGCTTCCTGGTGCTGCACAAGGAGCTGGACGCCGACGACGGCGAACTCACCCGCACCAACAAAGTCCGGCGCGGCTTCATCGCCGACAAATACAGCGTGCTGGTGGACGCCCTGTACAGCGGCAAGACCGAGCAGTTCATCGAAACCCAGGTGAAGTTCGAAGACGGCCGCACCGGCAGCGTGAGCGCCACGCTGCAGGTTCGCGATGCGAAAACGTTTGCTCCTGTGAAAGCCGCGGCATGACCAAAAAGATTGGCGACGTCATCCTCGACGTGCAAAACATCAGCCTGCGCTTCGGCGGCGTGAAGGCGCTGACCGACATTTCCTTCAACGTGAAGGAACACGAAGTGCGCGCCATCATCGGCCCCAACGGCGCGGGCAAGAGCTCCATGCTCAACTGCATCAACGGCGTCTACCAGCCGCAGGAAGGTTCCATCAACTTCCGGGGCCAGACCTTCAAGCACATGAACAGCCGCCAGGTGGCCGAGATGGGCATCGCCCGCACCTTCCAGAACCTGGCGCTGTTCAAGGGCATGAGCGTGATCGACAACATCATGACCGGCCGCAACCTGCGCATCAAAAGCAACCTGTTCCTGCAGGCGCTGCGCATCGGACCTGCACAGAAAGAAGAAGAGCAGCACCGCGAATTCGTCGAACACATCATCGATTTCCTGGAGATCCAGGCCTTCCGCAAGACGCCGGTGGGCACCCTGCCCTATGGACTGCAAAAGCGCGTCGACCTGGGCCGCGCCCTGGCGATGGAACCCAAGGTGCTGCTGCTGGACGAACCGATGGCCGGCATGAACATGGAAGAGAAGCAGGACATGAGCCGCTTCATCCTGGACGTGAACGACGAGTTCGGCACCACCATCGTGCTGATCGAACACGACATGGGTGTGGTGATGGACATCTCCGACCGCGTGGTGGTGCTCGACTACGGCAAGAAGATCGGCGACGGCACTCCCGAAGAGGTGCGGAGCAACGAAGAGGTCATCAGCGCCTACCTCGGCACGAGCCACTGAACACGGAGTCATCAAGATGGCATTCTTTTTCGAGACTCTCCTTGGCGGCCTGATGGCCGGTATGTTGTATTCGCTGGTGGCGCTTGGCTTTGTACTGATCTACAAGGCCTCTGGCGTCTTCAACTTTGCGCAGGGCGCGATGGTGCTGTTCGCGGCCTTGGCCATGGCCCGCTTCTCGCAATGGATTCCAGAATGGCTGGGCATTGAAAACAAGTTTCTGGGCAATCTGCTGGCTTTCGTGGTCGCCGGAGCCATCATGTTCGTGTTGGCCTGGCTGATCGAACGGCTGGTGCTGCGCCACCTGGTCAACCAGGAGGGCGTGACCCTGCTCATGGCCACACTGGGCATCACCTACTTCCTGGACGGCCTGGGTCAGACCATCTTCGGTTCGGACATCTACCAGATCGACGTCGGCATGCCCAAGGACCCCGTCTTCCTGTTTGAAGGGGTGTTCCAAGGCGGCGTGCTGGTCAACCTGGAGGATGTGTACGCGGCCTGCGTGGCGGCCTTGCTGGTGATGGTGTTGTCGCTGTTCTTCCAGAAGACCAGCACCGGCCGCGCGCTGCGCGCCGTGGCCGACGACCACCAGGCGGCGCAATCCATCGGCATCCCGCTCAACCGCATCTGGGTCATCGTCTGGTTCGTGGCCGGCATCACCGCCCTGGTGGCCGGCATCATCTGGGGCTCCAAGCTGGGGGTGCAGTTCTCGCTGACCACCGTGGCCCTGCGCGCCCTGCCGGTGATCATCCTGGGGGGTCTCACCTCGGTGCCCGGCGCCATCATCGGCGGCCTGATCATCGGTGTGGGCGAGAAGCTCTCCGAGGTCTACCTCGGCCCTTATGTGGGCGGTGGTATCGAGATCTGGTTTGCGTATGTGCTGGCCCTTGTCTTCCTCCTCTTCAGACCACAAGGTTTGTTTGGCGAGAAGATCATCGATCGAGTCTGACCCCACAACAACAAAGAAAGGGCTCACCACATGTTCTATCGTGAAAACGGTCAATTCAAGACCTCCTACCGCACCGACCAGCAGATCTTCCCGATCGCGCAGGACCGCTGGGCCATCCTCGCGCTGATCGCGTTCGCCTTCATCGGCGTGCCGCTGCTGGCCGACGAGTACGTGTTCCGTGCCATCCTGATCCCGTTCCTGATTCTGGCGCTGGCAGCCATCGGGGTGAACATTCTGGTGGGTTACTGCGGCCAGATTTCGCTGGGATCGGGCGCCTTCATGGCGGTGGGCGCCTACATGGCCTACAACACCTACGTGCGCATTGAAGGCATGCCGCTGATCGTGGCGCTGCTCTCGGGCGGCTTCTTCGCCACGCTGGTTGGCATGTTTTTCGGCATTCCAAGTCTCCGGGTGAAGGGCCTTTACCTGGCCGTTGCCACACTGGCAGCGCAGTTTTTTTGCGACTGGGCGTTCCTGCGTATCGGCTGGTTCACTGGGAACACGGCTTCGGGCTCGGTGTCGGTGTCCAACCTGTCCGTGCTGGGCTGGACCATCAACACCCCGATGGAAAAATACCTGTTCTGCCTGGCCTTCCTCGTGGTGTTCGCCCTGCTGGCTAAGAATCTGGTGCGTTCGGCCATCGGACGCGAATGGATGGCGATCCGCGACATGGACGTGGCCGCCGCCGTGATCGGCATCCGCCCGATGTACGCCAAGCTGTCCGCTTTCGCAGTCAGCTCGTTCATCATCGGCGTGGCTGGCGGGCTTTGGGGTTTCGTGCACCTGAGCTCCTGGGAGCCCGCAGCTTTCTCGATCGACCGCTCTTTTCAACTGCTGTTCATGGTCATCATCGGCGGCATGGGGTCGATCATGGGCAGCTTTTTCGGCGCCGCCTTCATCGTGATCCTGCCGATTTTCCTGAACCAGTTTTTGCCCGCGCTGGGAGGGCTGGTCGGTGTGGATATCTCCACCGCCGCCGTCTCCCACACCGAGTTCATGATCTTCGGCGCGCTGATCGTGTGGTTCCTGATTGTGGAACCTCACGGTCTGGCCAAACTCTGGAGCGTGGGGAAGCAAAAAATTCGCCTTTGGCCTTTCCCTCACTGAGCTACTTTTTTTCTGTGTGTGTTTGAACGTTCCTTTAGGAGACAAATGATGAAGATGCGCAATATGGTTCTCTCCGTGTCGCTGGCCTGTGCCGCCCTCTCGGGCGCATTGGTCCCGACGGCTGCCATGGCTCAGGCCAAGGAGCAGTTTTTCCCGGTGCTGGTCTACCGCACCGGCGCTTACGCGCCCAATGGCGTGCCGTTCGCCAACGGCTATGTGGACTACCTCAAGCTGGTCAATGCCCGTGGTGGCATCAATGGCGTGAAGGTGTCGTTTGAAGAATGCGAGACCGGCTACGCCACCGACCGTGGCGTGGAGTGCTATGAGCGCCTCAAAGGCAAGAACGGCGGCGCCACAGTGTTCCAGCCGCTGTCGACTGGTATCACCTTCGCGCTGACCGAAAAGGCGCCCGTGGACAAGATCCCGCTGATCACCGCTGGCTATGGCCGCAGCGAGTCGGCCGACGGCGGCGTGTTCAAGTGGAACTTCCCGCTGGCGGGCACCTACTGGGTGGCGGCTGACGTGTTGATCCAGCACATCGCCAAGAAGGAAGGCGGCTTCGACAAGCTCAGGGGCAAGAAGATCGCGCTGGTCTACCACGACAGCCCGTTCGGCAAGGAGCCGATCCCGCTGCTGCAGGAGCGCGCGGCCATGCACGGCTTCCAGCTGAGCCTGCTGCCCGTGACCCATCCGGGCGTTGAGCAAAAGGCCACCTGGCTGCAAATCCGCCAGAACCGCCCAGACTACGTGCTCAACTGGGGCTGGGGTGTGATGAACTCCACCGCCCTGAAAGAAGCACAGGCCACCGGTTACCCGCGCGACAAGATGTACGGAGTGTGGTGGGCGGGTGCCGAGCCGGACGTCAAAGACGTGGGCCAAGGTGCAAAGGGCTACAACGCCATCATGATGCAGCACGGGGTGGAGAAGAATGCCGCGGTGGTCAAGGAAGTCCTGTCCAAGCTGCACGACAAGGGCCAGGGCACCGGTCCCAAAGAAGAGGTGGGCGACGTGCTCTACATGCGCGGCCTGTTCAGCGCGATGTTTGCCGTGGAAGGCGTGCGCCAGGCACAAGAGAAGTACGGCAAAGGCAAGGTCCTGACCGGCGAGCAAGCCCGCTGGGGCTACGAGAACCTGAACCTCACGCAGGCCAAGCTCGACGCGCTGGGCTTCAAGGGTGTGCTGCGCCCCATCTCCACCAGTTGCCAGGACCACATGGGTTCCGCCTGGGCCCGCGTCCACACCTGGGATGGCGCCCAGTTCCAGTGGTCATCTGACTGGTACCAGGCCGACGATCAGATCATCAAGCCCATGGTCAGGGCCGCCGCCGACAAGTACGCTGCAGAGAAGAAGCTGACCCGCCGCGCGCCTTCTGACTGCCAGTCTTGATGCAACACCCCCGCCGCGCTTTCGCGCGGCCC
>JBIIQD010000180.1:0-5695 GCA_044342265.1 Hydrogenophaga sp.
CCCAGCCACATGCAGATCGTGCGAAAGGTCAGGGGCGGGAAACCGGTCACACCGAACTTCATGATCGGCCAGTTGAAACCCCAGACCAACGTGAGCAGGACAAGCAGGATCAGTTGCTGGCGGGACATGTGCATCGGGTGGATCTTAGGGCCTCCGTAAAATCGGGCCATGACCTTTCTCGACATGCTGGGCGCGGCAGAGCGCCAGAACCAGTCCCTGCTCTGCGTCGGCCTTGACCCTGACCCCGCGAAGTTCCCTGCCGGCATGAAGGGCGACGCCTCGCGCATCTACGATTTCTGTGCGGCCATCGTCGAGGCCACGGCCGATACCGTGATCGCCTTCAAGCCGCAGATTGCCTACTTCGCTGCCCACCGCGCCGAAAACCAGCTCGAACGCCTGATGGCGCACATGAAGCGCGTCGCGCCGCACGTGCCGGTGATTCTGGACGCCAAGCGCGGCGACATTGGCAGCACCGCCGAGCAGTACGCGATCGAAGCCTTTGAGCGCTACGGCGCCGACGCCGTGACGCTCTCGCCGTTCATGGGCTTTGATTCGGTGCAACCCTATCTGAAACACCAGGGCAAAGGCGCCTTCTTGCTCTGCCGCACCTCCAACCCCGGTGGCGATGATCTGCAGAACCAGCGCCTGGCGTCGGTCCCGGGCCAGCCCCTGTTGTACGAGCACATTGCGCAGCTCGCCCAAGACCCATGGAACCTCAATGGGCAGCTGGGCCTGGTGGTCGGCGCCACTTACCCTGATGAAATCGAGCGCGTTCGAGAGATCGCACCTACCTTGCCGCTGCTCATCCCCGGCGTGGGCGCCCAGGGTGGTGACGCTGTCGCCACCATTCGCGCCGGCCACCGCGCCGACGGCGGTGTCACGCGCGGTCCGGTGATCGTCAACTCCTCACGCGCCATCCTCTACGCGTCCTCGGGCACCGATTTCGCGGCCGCCGCGCGCGCCGAAGCGCTGCGCACGCGCGACCTGCTCAACGCCGCCAAGGCTTGAAGGAAGACTCACTCATGCAACTTTATGTGTCGCCGCGTGCCCCGAATCCGCGCCGGGTGCAGATGTTCCTGGCTGAGAAAGGGGTCGACCCCGTGGCGCAAGGGATAGCGCTGGTCAACGTCGATCTCAATGCGCAAGAGCACAAGACCGAAGCCTTTCGCGCCAAGAGCCCGCTGGCGCGCATCCCGGCGCTGGCGCTCGACGATGGCCGGGTGCTGACCGAGACACGTGCCATCTGCACCTACCTCGAAGGCCGTTTCCCCGAGCCCAATCTCATGGGCGTGGATGCGACCGAGCGCGCCTTCGTCGAGATGGCCGACCGGCGTATCGAGTGGTACTTCATGCTGCCGATCGGGAACTGCATCCGCCACACCCATCCGGGGCTGGCACCGCTGGAGCAGCCGCAGTTTCCCGAGTTTGGCCGCTCCCAGGGCGACAAGCTGCGCGACACCGCAGTGTGGCTCGATGGCGAACTACAGCTCCAGCCCTGGATCGCCGGGGATCGGTTCAGCATCGCCGACATCACCGCGTTCTGTGCCATCGAGTTTGCGCGCTTGATGAAGTTCAATGCGGGTGAACAGGGGCTGCATGGCTTGCAGGCCTGGCGCGACCGGATGGCGCAGCGCCCCAGCGCGTTGGTCTGAGTCAGACATGGACAGTTGTTGTCCGGGAAGACCCGTCACAGGGGCTGGCTATGATCGGTCCATGCTGAATGCAAATCACCGTTGGCGCGTCGCGCTATTGGCCGCTTGTGCGGCCGGACCCTTGTGTGCGGCCGACCGGGACTGGCTGACCATTGAAGGCGACTACCTGATCGGAGCCTCAGTGGTATCGGGCAATGGCCACGTCGGCGACGCACCCGTGCGCTATGACCTCAAGCCGATGTGGGCGTTTCAGCTGGGTCCGTTTCGCGTCTCGCGCTCACGGGCGTCCAGCCTGATGCAGGCTGGACGCGAGCAGCTGGAAACCGGCGTGAGCGCGGACTTCGGCATTTTCGATGACTGGCGAGCCAGTGCTTCGCTGCGGGTTGACAACGGGCGCGACTTTGGCGGCGATCCCCGCTTTGCTGGCCTGCCCGACGTGCGCTCCACGTTGCGCTGGCGCCTTTCGACCGGTTCGACCATCGGCGAGCGCTGGAGCTGGAGCAGCAGCTATGACCGCGATTTCATGGGCCGCAACGGCGGCGCCCGGCTGCTGGCTGGCCTGAATTACCGCTTGCCCATCACCGAATCCAACTATTGGGATCTCAGCCTTGGCTCAACCTGGGGCGACCGCACTTACCTGCAGACCACCTACGGCATCTCGTCGGACACCGCTGCGCGCACCGGCCGTTCGCCCTATGGCTTGGGCAGTGGCTGGGAAAACGTGCGCGCCAGCGCTCAGTACACCCACGTGCTGAGCGATCACTGGGTCGTCTTCGGTGGGCTGGACCTTTCGCGCATGGTGTCCTCACCCGCGCGCAGCCCGCTGGTGGGCCGCCAGACCACGCACACCATCAGTGCGGGCATCGCGTTCCGCGGCAAACGGTAGTATCTGCCGCTGTACCGAAGCGGGCGTGTTTTGCCGCATGCGCTGACGCCGAGTGTGCTCTTTCAGTCCAAACTGCGGGTCACTTCAGCAACCGCGCCAAGTACCGCCCCGTGTGGCTGCCCTCGCACACCGCCACGTCTTCCGGCGTGCCCTGCACTACCACCGACCCGCCGCCCGAACCACCCTCCGGACCCATGTCGATCACCCAGTCAGCGGTCTTGATGACATCGAGGTTGTGTTCGATCACCACGATGGTGTTGCCGGCGTCGCGCAGTTGGTGCAGCACCTTGAGCAGCAGTTCGATGTCGGCAAAGTGCAGGCCAGTGGTGGGTTCGTCCAGGATGTAGAGCGTGCGGCCGGTGTCGCGTTTGGAGAGCTCTTGCGCCAGCTTGACGCGTTGTGCCTCGCCGCCCGAGAGCGTGGTCGCGCTCTGGCCCAGGCGGATGTAGGACAGGCCCACGTCCAGCAGCGTCTGCAGTTTGCGGTGCAGCGTCGGCACGGCAGCGAAGAAGTCGGCGGCCTGTTCAACCGTCATCTCCAGGATCTGCGCGACGTTCTTGCCCTTGTACTGCACCTCCAGCGTTTCGCGGTTGTAGCGCTGACCGTGGCAGACCTCGCAGGGCACGTACACGTCAGGCAGGAAGTGCATCTCGACCTTGACCACGCCGTCGCCCTGGCAGGCCTCGCAGCGGCCACCGGCCACGTTGAAGCTGAAGCGCCCCGGTCCGTAGCCGCGCTCACGCGCCATCGGGACTTCGGCCATCAGTTCGCGGATCCCGGTGAAGAGCCCGGTGTAGGTGGCAGGGTTGCTGCGCGGCGTGCGGCCGATGGGGCTTTGATCGACGTTGATGACTTTGTCGAAATGCTCGATGCCTTCGATGGCGTCGTGCTCGGCCGGTTCTTCGTGCGAGCGGTAGAGCGTGCGCGACACCGCGGCGTAGAGGGTGTCGTTGACAAGGGTGGATTTACCCGAGCCCGAGACGCCGGTGACGCAGGTCAGCAGGCCGACCGGGAAAGCGACGTCCACGCCGTTGAGGTTGTGACCACGGGCCCCTAGCACACGGATTTCCTGCAACTCGCCCAAGGTTGCCAGGTGGGCGGCTTCGCGCGCGCTGCGGCGCTCGGCCGCCGGGCTCATGGGAAAACGAGACTTGATTGGCGCGGCCCGCGCAGCTGCCGCGGCCTGGTTGACGGGCAGCCAGGGGGTGCGGCGGGCAGGAATCGCGATCTGCCGTGCGCCGCTGAGGTACTGCCCGGTCAATGAGGCCGGCGTGTCCATGACCTGCGCGCAGGTGCCTTGTGCCATCACACGCCCGCCGTGCACCCCAGCGCCGGGGCCGATGTCGATCACGTGGTCGGCGTGGCGGATCATGTCTTCGTCGTGCTCGACCACCAGGACGGTATTGCCCAGGTCGCGCAGGTGTTGCAAGGTGCCGATCAGGCGGTCGTTGTCGCGCTGGTGCAGGCCAATGCTGGGTTCGTCCAGCACGTACATCACGCCCGACAGGCCGCTGCCGATCTGGCTCGCCAGTCGGATGCGCTGTGCCTCGCCACCGCTTAAGGAGTCAGCACTGCGGTCCAGGCTCAGGTAGTTCAGGCCCACGTCGTTGAGGAATTTCAAACGCTGGCGGATTTCGTTGACCACGCGCGCGGCAATGTCGGCCTTGGCGCCTTGCAACTCCAGCCGCTGGAAATAGGCCAACGCCTCGCCCAAGGTGATGTGGCTGACCTGGTAGATCGGTTGACGCTGTTCGCCGTCGCCGACAAACACATGGCGCGCTTCCTTGCGCAACCGTGTGCCGCCGCACTCGGGGCAGGGTTTGGTGCTGCGATAGCGCGCCAGTTCCTCTCGCACGGCGACACTGTCAGTCTCGCGGTAGCGGCGTTCAAAGTTGCGGATGATGCCTTCGAAGGGATGCTTCTTGACGATCTTTTTGCCCGCCCGCTGGCCCGACTCGAGCGCGTAGCTGAACTTGATGTCCACTTCGCCCGAGCCGTAGAGCAACACCTGCTGCACCTCCTGGGGCAGGCTGTCCCAGGCAGCCTCGGTGTCGAACTGGTAGTGCGCTGCCAGGCTCTCGATGATCGCGAAGTAGTAGCCGTTGCGCCGGTCCCAACCCTTGATCGCGCCACTGGCCAGGCTCAGCGTCGGGAAGGCGACCACACGCTCGGTGTCGAACACTTCGGTGTGGCCGATGCCGTCGCAGGCTGGGCAGGCGCCCATGGGCGAATTGAACGAAAACAGGCGCGGCTCCAGTTCGCCCACGGTGTGCGAGCAGACCGGGCAGGCGAATTTGGCTGAAAAGGTCTGTTCGGCGCCGCTGTCCATGTCCACCGTCAGAGCGCGGCCTTCGGCCAGCCGCAGCGCAGCCTCGAAACTCTCCGCCAGACGTTGACGTTGTGGGTTGGTCCCCTCTTCTTCGGGCGAGCGCACTTTGACGCGGTCGATCACCACGTCGATGTTGTGCTTCTCGGTCTTTTTCAGCGCTGGCAGGTCTTCGGCCTCGACCACCGCGCCATTCAGGCGAAAACGCACATAGCCCTGCGCCTGCATGTCGGTGAACAGCTCCAGGAACTCGCCCTTCCTCTCGCGCGCCACGGGGGCCAGGATCATCAGCTTCGTCCCCTCCGGCAACGCCAGCACCATGTCCACCATCTGGGCCACGCTCTGCGACGCCAGCGGCAAGTCGTGCTCAGGGCAATACGGTGTGCCGGCGCGGGCGAACAAGAGCCGCAGGTAGTCGTGGATCTCGGTCACGGTGCCCACGGTGGAGCGCGGGTTGTGGCTGGTGGCCTTTTGTTCGATCGCGATCGCTGGCGACAGGCCCTCGATCAGGTCCACGTCGGGCTTGTCCATCAGCTGCAGGAACTGGCGCGCATAGGCCGAGAGGCTCTCCACATAGCGGCGCTGACCCTCGGCGTACAGCGTGTCGAACGCCAGGCTGGACTTGCCCGAGCCCGACAGACCGGTGATCACCACCAGCGCGTGCTTGGGAATATCAAGGTCGATGTTTTTGAGGTTGTGCGTGCGTGCGCCACGCACTGTGAGGTGGGTGGCGGCAGGAATGAGGAGCTTGGAATCCACGGGCGGGGCGTCAAATGGGCAACCCGCCATGATACGGCTCTACGCGGCGTCCGAGCGAACCGCCTGATCGGT
>JBIIQD010000181.1:0-5666 GCA_044342265.1 Hydrogenophaga sp.
AAGCGCAACAACGATTCGGGTGGTGTCAGCGTAGGGATACTGGACGGTGAAATGTCCGAGCGTCCGACCACCTCCGATGAGCGTAGCCGCACATTGCGCGGCATAGAGTTCTCTTGGAGCGCGCTGGACTTCGGGGTGGCCTATTACCGTGCGCGTCAGCAGAGTGATCAGTTCTTGATCGCTGAAGAGCGCCGCCGCAAGGTGGTGCAGAACCTGCTGCAAGATGTGCGTGCAGCGTATTGGCGCGCGCTGGGCGCCCAGCGTCTCAGCGCTCAGGCCGACGACATCCTGCAACGCGCATCTCTGGCCTTGAACCGCTCGCGGGAAGCAGAAACACAAAAGATCATCCCTCCGGGCTTGGCGCTGGCCTATCAGCGCGCCTTGCTGGATGCCACCACGCTGTTGAACCAGCGCCGCCAGGATCTCGAGTTTGCAAAGCGCGAGCTGGCCGCTCTCATGAACGTGCCACCCGGCTTGGACTTCAAAGTGGCAGAAGCCAACGAAACGGCGCTGCCTGCTGCGCCACGCGACGTGACCAAGCTGGAAGAGATGGCTCTGCTGCAACGCCCCGAGCTGCGCGAAGAAGACTTTCGCAAGCGCATCACCGGCGATGAAGCGCGCAAGCAAATCCTCGGCATGCTGCCTGGCATCACGTTCAACTACGGACGCAGGTACGACTCCAACATCTACACCTACAACAACAACTGGGCCGAGGGCGGAGTGAATCTGGCCTGGAATCTGATGCGCCTGGTGGCCTTGCCAGCCCTTAAGGATGCCCAGAAATACCAGGAATCCACCGACGAAGCCCGCCGCATGGCACTGTCGATGGCAATTCTGACGCAAACCCGTGTCAGCTCGGAGCGTTACCGCATGGCTCTTGAGGACTTCAGGCTTGCAGATCAAGCCTCTCAAGTGGATACGCGTCTGGCTGCCTTCACCAAGGCCTCTGTGACTGCCAAGCTTGACAGCGAACTCGAAGCCATCCGCACCCAGGCCCGCGCCGTGTTGGGCCAATATCAGCGTGCCAACGCGTATGCAAACGCTCACATTGCATTTGGTCGCCTGTACAACACGCTGGGCTTTGACCCGATCGCCGACGACTTTGAAGACAACGATCTGGCCAAGTTGACTGAGCGTGTGAAAGCCCATCTGCAAGCCAGCGAAAAGGATGCCTTTGCGCTGTCTTCTAACCTGTTTGGTCGCGTCGCTTCGGTGAACGTCAACCTCGCCGGTATCCAAGATCCCGTGCAGCAGGTGCGTATGAAGGCGCTGGTGACAGAGTTGCTGGGCCGCCATCAAATCGCGACCGACGGCAAGGACGGCCTGCCGCTCAAGTTGGAGTTTGCTTCGGCCGAAAGCAATGGTGTGGAGAAAGCCTCCTGGACGGTAAAACTGACCGATGAAGCGGGCAAACCCCAGCAGGCCCGCTTTGCGACTACGATTCCGGCCAACGCCCGGGCCTCGGTGTACGAATCCAGCCTGATGGCGGCGCTCAATGCCAATCTTGGCGATATCAAAACCTGGCTGAATGTTGACTGATCTCACCTTTCCCCTTTCATGGCGTGCATGCAGCACAGCCTTTTGCCTGAGCGCGGTGTCTTTGGTGGTATCGGCCCAAACGTCGGTCGCTCCCAAGGCTCCGACAGGGGCTGCACCTGCCAAACCTGGGGTCGTTGCACCTGCTGTTGCCGCGCCTGCGGCGTCTGAAGCGGTCCGGGTGCTGGTACTGCCGGCCGGTGAAACCGTGCTGGCCAGCCCGGTCCCTGGTCGCGTGGCGAAACTGCACGTGGGCTTGGGTGTTCCGTTCAAGCAGGGTGCTGTGCTCGTGTCCATGGACTGCGACGAGCCACAAGCTCGGCTGGCCATGACCAAGGCCGATAAGGCGGCGGCCACGGACCAGTACGAGGCGAAGCTGCGCATGCAGGGTCTGGAACAGGCCAGCGACGTGGAGGTGGCCCTGGCCGCCAGTGCCGTGGCCAAGGCCAAGGCACAAATGGATCTTTACGAGTTCCAAATCACGCAATGTTCGATCCGTGCCCCCTGGGATGGTCGGACCGCCAAGTTGCATGTGCGCAGCCACATGACCGTGACCGCTGGTCAGCCTTTGGTTGACCTGGTCCGCAGCGGCTTGCTGCTCATGAAGCTGAATGTGCCTTCAAGCTGGATCTCGACCTTGAAAATGGGGCATGTGTTTGACGTGACCATCGACGAGACGGGCAAAACCTACCCTGCCAAGGTGCACCGCATCAACGGCCGTGTGGATCCTGTCAGCCAGACCATCGAGCTGGAGGCAACGATGACCAAGGCTCATCCCGATCTGTTGCCCGGCATGAGCGGAGTCGCGAAGTTCACCGGCATGCGGTGAGGCGATCATGAATGAGTCGTCGGATCTGGGCACACTGCTGCAGATCGAAGCCAGAGCGCTGGAAGCGCAGACCTTGTTGGCGCTTCGCTTCACCATTGTCAATGAAACCCATGCATTGACGCCGTATCGACAAGCGGCGATGTTTGAGCTAGAAGGCGAGAAGCTGGTGCTGGTGTCGGCATCGGGACTGGTCAGCGTGGCCAACGATTCTCCCTTTGCGGTGTGGCTGAGCCGATTCGCCCAACGCTTTCCTCGCGACGGTGCGATCCACAGGCTGGATTTTGCCGATGCCTCTCCCCAAGACGCGGCCAGCTGGGGCGAATGGTTGCCTGAGCATCTGGTGCTGGTGCCATTGAAAGACCGCAAAGGTGCGTTGCAAGGCGTGGTGATGTATGCCGCCGAAGAGCCGTGGACCGATCAGGCCTGCGACCTGCTGGGTCGTTTGCACGTGACCTACGGGTACTGTGTTGGGGCCATGAAGCAGACAGCGCGGGATGGCCAACAGTGGTGGCGCACCTTGTTCAAGAAGCGCAACCGCTGGCTGATCACGGGGGCGCTGTTGCTCAGCCTGTTCATTCCGGTGCGCATGTCGGTGCTGGCGCCAGCAGAGGTCATTGCCTTGAACGCGGTGACTGTGTCTGCCCCGCAGGACGGTGTGGTCGGCTCTTTTGCTGTGGCGCCCAATGCGCGGGTGAAGGCGGGCGACTTGTTGTTTTCATTGGATGACTCGTCATTGCTGAACCGTTTGGCCGTGGCGCGCAAAACCCTGGAAATCGCCCAGGCCGACGCCCATGTGGCGCAGCAACGTGCTTTTGACGATTTCAAAAGCAAGGCCGATGTGGCAGTGGCGCTGGGCCGCGTGAAAGAAAAAGAGGCCGAACTCGCGGCCGTGGAAACCCAGGCGCAGCGAGTGGAAGTGCGGGCCGACAAGGACGGCATTGCCATCTTTTCGGACACCAACGACTGGATCGGTCGTCCGGTGCTGACCGGAGAGCGGGTGATGCAGCTGGCGCAACCGGAAGATGGTGGCATCCTGGTGTGGCTGGCCGTGGCCGATGCCATCAACCTTGAGCTGGATGCGCCAGTGCGACTGTTCTTGCATACCGAGCCCTTGAGCCCGCGTTCAGGTCGCTTGATCGAAGCCAGCTATCAAGCCTCGCTGAGTCCCGAGAGCGTGGCTTCCTACAAGTTGCGCGCGCAGTTTGGGCAGGGGACCGAACTGCCCCGAATCGGCCTTCGAGGAACGGCGCGGATCTCTGGTGACTGGGTGCTGCTGGGCTACTACCTGTTCCGTCGCCCACTGGCCCACCTGAGGGAATGGAGCGGGCTGTGAGCACCAGCACCATGGTGGTCAGCACGGGCGGCAGCATGCCCGTGAAGGCTGCCCCGCAAAAGGTGCCTTTGCCGCCCATCCGCGATGAGCTGATCCTGTTTGAGGCGGCACCCAACGAAGACGGCACGCCGGCCTGGGTGATTCAGGACCCGCTGACCAACCGCTTCTATCGCATCGGCTGGCTCGATTTCGAAATGCTGGTGCACTGGGCCGACAACGATGCCGCGGCACTGGTGCGCACTGTCAATGAGGCCACGCCCTTGAACGTGACAATGGACGATGTCCGGGCTCTGGTCAAGTTCTTGTCGGACAACCAGTTGCTGCGCATCACCAACAAGGCCGACGTGGGCAAGGCGATGGCCCGCGTGCAGAGCATGAAGAAATCCATGTTCGAGACCGTGCTGCACAACTACCTCTTTTTTCGGTTGCCGTTGCTGCGCCCGCAAACCTGGCTGGCCTCCTTACAACCCTTTCTGGCCCGGTTGAACATAGCTTGGCTGGCGGTCGCGGTCTTGCTGATCACGCTGGTCGGCGTTTTTCTGGTGTCGCGCCAATGGGATGTGTTCACCCATACCCTGGTCGACAGCATGACCTGGAGTGGATTGATCGGCTACGCCATTGCTTTGATGTTCGCCAAGGCGCTGCATGAACTCGGTCATGCCTTTGCCGCCACTCGCTACGGCGTTCGGGTGGCCCACATGGGCGTGGCATTCCTGGTGATGTTCCCGATGCTGTACACCGACACAGGTGAGAGCTGGCGGCTGAAGGATTCGCGCCAACGGCTGGCGATTGCCAGCGCAGGCATCGCGGTCGAGCTGGCGCTGGCGGGCATCGCCACGCTGGCCTGGGCGCTGGCGCCGGACGGCTCGTTCCGCAACGGCATGTTCTTCCTGGCCACCACCAGCTGGGTCCTGACGTTGGCCATCAACGTCAGTCCGTTTATGCGCTTCGATGGCTACTTCATTGCCAGCGACGTGTTGGACCTGCCGAACCTGCACGAGCGCTCCAGCGCCCTGGCACGAACCTGGATGCGCCGCATCTTGCTCGGTTTCGAGGACAAATGGCCCGAAACATTCACCGACTCTAAGCGCCGTGTTCTGATTGTGTTTGCCCTGTTCACTTGGGTGTACCGACTGATCATCTTCCTAGGCATTGCCTTGCTGGTGTATTTCTTTTTCTTCAAGCTGCTGGGCATCTTGTTGATGGTGGTCGAGCTTGCATGGTTCATAGGAAAGCCCGTCATGAAGGAACTTCAGGAGTGGAAAAAACGGCGGGCTGACATTCACCCCAGCCGCAAATACTGGCTGGCCGGTGTGGTGATGATGTGCCTTGTCCTGCTGCTGTTTCCGTTCAGCACCCGCATCTCCGGCTACGGCTGGTACCACGCCCAGGAACAGCAGCCCATCTACGCGCCGTTCCCGGCGCAGATTGTGACCATGCCCACCGAACGGGTGTTCAAGGCGGGCGATGTGATGTTTGTGCTGGATTCGTCCGTGCTCAGCATCGCCCAGGATCGCTCGCGCGAGCTGGCCAAGGCGCGCGAGTCGCAGATTGCCGGTTTGCTGGGTCTACCGGACGGTGAAGCCCAACGGCAAACGCTCAACTCGCAGAAAGCGTTCTACGAAGCAGAAGAAAAACTCAGCGGTGATGAGTTGGGCCGTTTGACATTGCGAGCGGCGTTTGACGGCGAATTGCGAGACATCGATCATCACCTGGCGCCAGGCGTGTGGGTCAAGCCCCGGGAGGCGTTGGGTGTGCTGGTGGATCGCCGGCAATGGGTGATCGATGCCTTCATCCCCGAGGCTGATCTGGGCCGGGTACAGGTCGGCCAGGCCGTGCGGGCCGGGTTGAACACCAGTCCCCTGTCCTGGGTGGACGGGCGCATCGAAGCGATCGACGTCTCGCGCACCCTGGTGTTGCCCACACCCATGCTGGATGCCATGAACGGTGGGCCGATTGCGACTGTGC